>JAKPRU010001062.1 GCA_029557025.1 Candidatus Omnitrophota bacterium
TCGGCAGGAGGGATATCAGCGGCTGGAACAGGCGACGGAACCGACATTACAGAACCTTTTGCCTGACTCAAGGGCCTTTGCGCTGGATCCCAGCCGGATTTATTTCAACCGGAAAGACCGCTTCCGGGATGGATGTGTGGAGACAGCGGAGGTTGGGAATCTGACTGAGGAAATATCGAGCCGGTTGCTTGCATTACGGAATGAGGGCGAGCCGGTCGTTCGAGAAGTGTTTCGGCGTGCGGACATTTATTCGGGGCCGTGTGTTCCCCACGGACCGGACCTGATTGTTTTGACCCATTCCGGCTATGATACGAAAGGAAATCCGGTGAAGAACGATGTGTTTACGGAAACCGACTTACAGGGGATGCACACATGGGATGATGCGTTCTTCTGGGCCGGTGAATCGGTTGATGGCGATCTGATGATTACCGATCTCGCGACCCGATTCGAGCGATTTCTGTCGTAGGGGTCCCTTGGAGTGCGGGAGCGCAGCTCCCGCCTTCTCCCTCTCCCTCCGGGAGGGAGGGGGGTACGGGGTTGGGGTGAGGTAATACAGCGCTACCGGACAGATTGATGAATCGATGATATTTGTAACATTCTTAACTTTTTTCTTACTTGCCGGAATCCTGTTTCCCGGCACGGCCTCCGCGTACATCGGCCCCGGAGCCGGATTCGCGTTTGTTTCTTCTTTTTTTATTCTCTTCATTACTTTTTTCCTGGCATTTCTCACGTTAATTACCTGGCCGATTCGCTGGATTTTTCGCCTGTTTCGCGGACGAAAGGCCCTAGCCGGGAGTCGGATCAGACGAGTAGTCATTGTCGGGTTTGACGGCCAGGACCCTGACTTGACCGAACAGTGGATGCAGGAGGGCATCCTTCCCAATTATGCGAAATTGCGGGATCAGGGAACGTTCAGCCGTCTCCGGACCACATTTCCGGCGGTATCGCCGGTTGCCTGGTCTTCCTTTCAAACATGCTGTAATCCCGGCAAACACCGCATATTCGATTTTCTCGAACCGAACCGCGAATCGTATTTGCCGCAGCTCTCCTCGGCACGGATCGGCACATCGACACGCGGGATTTCTATCGGAAAGTACAGAATCCCGATCGGAAAACCGTTTATGCAGCTCCGCCGAAAAAGTCAGCCGTTCTGGAAAGTCCTCGGCGACCATGGTGTCTTCAGTACCATCCTGCGCGTGCCGATTTCCTTTCCTCCTGAGAAATTTCACGGCGTGTCGTTATCGGCAATGTGTGTACCCGACCTGAAAGGAAGCCAGGGAACATTCTCTTATTACAGCAGCGCCCCCGAAGAACGCGGTAGATACACCGGTGGGATGCAGATTCCGGTTGAGGTGTCGAATGGTGTTGTCAGAAGTTATCTCTCCGGCCCGGTGAATTCGCTCAAGAAAAACGGCGGCGAGATTTGTGTCCCGTTCGAGGTGCGGCTCAACGGTAACGGAACAGCGGAAATGATTCTGGCGAAGAAAACATATCCCTTGAAATTAAGTGAATATACGCCCTGGATTTCTGTAGAGTTCCCAGCCGGATTGGGAGTGAAAGCGCGCGGGATTTGCCGATTCTACCTGCTCGAGACATCTCCGCATTTCAAACTGTATGTGACTCCCATCCATATCGATCCGGATAAACCGTCCCTCCCGATCTCTCATCCCTTTACCTACGCAATCTACCTTGCGAAAACTCTGGGGCCTTACGCCACCCTCGGCCTTGCGGAGGATACCTGGGGACTCAACGAACGGGTACTCAATGAGGGCGCTTTTCTGAAGCAGGTCTACCTGATTCACGGGGAGCGCGAAAAGATGTTTTTCGATGCGCTCGAGAAAACCCGTCGCGGTGTTGTGGCCTGTGTGTTTGATGCCACGGACCGAATCCAGCACATGTTCTGGCGATATCTGGATGCCGACCATCCGGCTAACCGTGGGAAGGATATCGAAACATACCGCGACACCATCAAGGACTTGTATCGAAGAATAGATGACCTGTTGGGTCGCATTCTTTCCAAGATCGACGATGGCACGGTTTTAATGATTCTGTCCGACCATGGATTTAAAGAATTCAAACGGGGTGTCAATCTCAATACGTGGCTTTATCAGAACGGCTACCTCTCTTTGAAATCTCAGCCGACCGGCACGGAATGGTTTCAGGATGTGGATTGGGAACATACGAAGGCGTATGCCGTGGGCCTCGGCGGGATTTACCTGAACCTGCGGGGCCGGGAATCGCGAGGGATCGTGGAGAAGGCGGACGCCGAGCAGTTGAAACAAGAGATTTCGGAGAAGCTGAAACAATTGCGCGACGAGAGGGAAAATAGCCCGGCTGTGCGCGAGGTATATTTGTCGAACGAACTCTACCAGGGGCCGTATGTGAACGAGGCACCGGATCTGATCGTGGGGTTCCAACCCGGATATCGCACCTCCTGGAGCTGCGCCACGGGTGTAATTTCGAACGATATGATTGAGGACAATGAGAAAAACTGGAGCGGTGACCACTGCGTAAATCCGGTTGATGTCCCGGGTATCTTTTTCTGTAACCGAAAGATCGAGAATCTGCAGCCGAGCATCATGGACATCGGCGCGACGGCTATGGACCTGTTCGGTGTGCCCATTCCTGCCTATTGCGACGGGAAATCCCTGCTGCCGGAGAATATGAAGTGTGGTCAGGCAACATCATGAAGAGAACCGCTATCATAACAGGCTCGGGATTGTTCGGACAAACAGAAATGGAGAAATACCGTGGATAGAAGAGAATGTCTTGGGTTGATTTCCTGTGCCATCGGTGGGGCCTCGGTGGGCCTCGCAGGGGTGTCACCTGTGGGGGCGCAGGTAAAGGCCGTGGCGGGAAATTATCGCCGTTATTCTGCTCCAGGAAAGAGTGGAAAGAAAGTTATTATCCTCGGCATCGACGGCATGGATCCGAATTTGTTAAAGAAATATGTAGATGAAGGCATTATGCCGAATTTTCAGCGCCTGATATCCGAGGGAGATTTCAAACCGCTTCAAACCACTCAACCGCCGCAAAGTCCGGTAGCCTGGTCGACATTTATTACCGGCATGGATCCCGGTGGCCACGGCATCTATGATTTTATTCATCGGGATCTGAGCGCTTTTCAGGTTCCCGGAGAGGCCGGCGTGTATTCTTCCATGTCGCGCAGTGAAGGCCCGGAAAAGACAGTCGCCGTGGGAAAGTGGGTTATTCCGCTATCCGGCGGGAAGATTGAGCAGCTGCGCCAGGGCAAAGCGTTCTGGCAGATATTAGAGGAACATGGCATTCCCACAACGATTTACAAAATGCCGGCAAATTATCCGCCGGTCCCGTCCTCTGGGAGGTCACTCTCCGGAATGGGCACACCGGACATGCGCGGCACAATGGGGAAGTATTCCTATTATACCGAAATCATCCCGCGCAATGCAGACGACATCGACCGCGGCGGCGGGGAGGTCCATAAAGTACAAATACAGAATCATCGAATCAAGGCCCGGATTAACGGCCCGGACAATACCTTTCAGCGTATCAGGAAAGCCGCCTCGCGTCGAAGTGCGAAAAAGAAAAAGCAGGAGTACCTGACCCCGAAATGCAGTATTGATTTCGAGATATGGATTGACCCGGAGAAACCCGTTGCGAAATTCGTCGTTCAGGACGATGAGTTCATCCTTCAGGAAGGAGAGTGGAGCGACTGGGTTCGGCTGGATTTCGAGGCGGTTCCGTACTTGGTGAATATCAGCGCGATCGCGCGCTTTTACCTGAAGAAGGTCCGGCCTGCATTTGAATTGTATGTGACACCGCTGCAGATTAACCCCGAAGATCCCGCCTTACCCATTTCTACACCGGAGAATTGGTCGCAGGAATTGTTCGAATCATTGGGGTATTTTTACACAAAGGGGCTGCCGGCGGATACAAAAGCGTTCAGCGAGGGCGTATTTACCGGACGTGATTTCTGGGATCAATCGGAAATGATCTTCCAGGAGACGCGGAAGGCGCTGGATTATTTCATGGACACATTTGACGATGGATTGTTATTCTTCTATTTTTCCAGTCTGGACCAGGGGTCCCACATGCTGTGGCGGTACATGGACCCGGAGCATCCCTGTCATGTACAGGATGAGTTTCTCTCGGACGGGATTCGGAGGATTTACCTGGAAATGGACGAAGCCCTCGGGCGGGTACAACATTCCATAGACGACAATACAACCCTGATTGTCATGTCGGACCATGGATTCTGCCCGTTTTACTACGGAGTCAATCTCAATTCATGGCTGGTAGAGATGGGCTACTTGAAATTGATTAGACCGGCGGAGCAGGCCATGCACCGCTATTTCGGGAATATCGATTGGCCGGAAACGAAAGCATACGGCCTCGGAATTAACGGTTTGTACCTGAATATAAAGGGAAGGGAAAAGCAAGGTATCGTCTCGCCCGGCGCCGAGTACGAGGAACTGTTGAACGAGCTGGAGGCGGATCTGCTTGCGATGGAGGATCCGCGCAACGGGCAGCACCCGATCAGCCTGGTAACCCGGACGCATCGGGATTTCCACGGTCCCTGCACGGAGCTGGGGCCGGATCTGGTTATCGGCTACAACCGGGGATATCGCTGTTCCTGGGAGAGTCCGCTCGGCCAGTTTCCGTTGGAATTGTTTCCGGTCAACGAGGACCCATGGAGCGGGGATCATTGCATGGATCACCGTGTCATCCCGGGAGTATTGCTGACGAATCGGAAAATTACATTAGAGACCCCGGCATTATATGATTTGACCGTTGCGGTACTGGCGGAATTCGGACTTGAACCGCTACCGGAAATGATTGGGAAAAACTGCCTGGGGCCGGTGGCAAACGCAGCGATCCGCGTCACGATGGAAAACGGCTGAGTGGCTGTGAGAGAGGAAAGAAACATGTTCGGACACAGGGTGAAACTGGAGAACGATTTGTACCGGAAAGTAAAACAATACAGCGAGATGGCCGGGTATTCTTCTGTAGACGAATTCGTGACTCACGCGCTGGAAAAGGAAATGGCGCAGCTGGAAGAGGCCGATAGCGAAGAGGATGTCAGGAAGAAACTCCAGGGGCTTGGATATATCTCATGAATTAGGCCTGCTTCCGTTATTCCGGCGAAAGCCGGAATCCAGGAAAAAGAAGGGAGGCACAGGCTTCCGGCCTGTGGGTAAGAGACGAGGAAGCCATAGGTATTGACAACAGCAAATAGATGATCATGGACGGGCTGGAATGATCTTTGCAATCGGTTTATTGAACGGGATTCTGACAAAAGTGTTTGAAATGGTCCTGTGGCCGTTCTATTCGGTTGATCCGATATGGGGCATGATTTTTATTTCTTTACTGACAGGGGCGATTATGGTGTGGATATTTGGTAAGGTTTCGAATCAGGATCGGGTCAGGGAAATCAGAAACCGTATTCGCGGCAATCTGATTGCTGTTCGGCTATTCCAATATGATTTGGGAGTGGTCTTTTCTCTTCAAGGAAGAATCCTGAGAGATACGTTGACTTATATGCAGTATTCGTTGGTTCCGATGCTGATCCTGATTGTCCCGGTGACCTTTATTATTATTCAATTAAATCTTCATTTCTCGGTGCGTCCGATGAAGGTCGGCGAGCGGGCGATTGTCACGGCAACTATGCGGGATCCGGCGGCATTAAAGCGGAATCCTGTGATTGAGGCGCCGGAAGGAATTCGAGTGGAAACGCCGGGTGTGCGTGTGGAATCGGCGCGGGAGATATCCTGGCGAATTATTTGTGGAAGGGACGGGAAGTATCCTTTACGAGTGCGGGTGGGGGACGAGGTAGTTGAAAAGGACATTCGCGTTGGCCTGGATTGGGGACGGGTTTCGGAAATCCGAGTCGGTTCGAGCATCCTGGATATGTTGCTGTATCCGGGGGAACCTCCCATCCCTGCGTCTTCCCCAGTTGAGTCGATTCGGGTGAAATACAGGCCGCTGGAATTAGCCGTGTTCGGATGGCATATCCATTGGCTCGTTCTCTTCTTCGTACTCTCGATTGTATTCGGCTTCGCCCTGAAAGGCGTCATGGGTGTCGAAGTCTAGCACGGGGAGATCCGGGTGGCCCATGCCTCCAGCCTGTGGTAGATGATTATATTCACGGCCTTTTACCGAGCATCTCCTGCGCGGACTTTCTGGGAAAATAATAGAAGAATCCATCTTCGGCGCCGACCAGCAAATCGCGAATCCCGTCTCGATTCCAATCGACCGTTGTCGGACACGTGTCGTGGCCCTGGAGCTGGACGGTGGTAATGTCGCCGTTGTAGCGGAAAACAAATGCATCTTCTTTACCGAGATTTTCGTAAAGCGCTATGTTCCGGGTCTCCTTTGGGGATTCCTTGGGGCTGTTAATCAACAGGTCGAGGTCGCCGTCATTGTCCCAATCGACCAGGTCGATCTTGCGCCGTCCGCTGGCCCCAGCCTTGCCGTCAGTCAGGCGGAGAGGAGAAAGGTCTTCGTTCAAAAAAATCCTTCGGCCCGGTAGAAGAGTCAGTTTGTCTCCTTTACGCTGTCGTTCAAAGAAAGAGAGATAGCCCTCGTGGTCGATGGAAACCAGGTCGTTCAGGCCGTCGTGATGGAGATCCCATACGATGGGCCGTGAGCGCCACTGAACGACCAATTCTTTCGGCGCGGGATTCCACCAGTTCCAGGCAGGCTTCGGCGGTGTTCCATTCCACTCCACTTCGACCGGCTGCATGGCGGCGAGGCGGGGTTCGGTTCGCGTACCGATGTTGTGGAACCAGACAATTTTGCCGACAATTGTATTCATTACAATGTCGGGAAGGCCGTCCATATCCCAATCGGCTACGTACGGGACTGTGTATCCCCATTTCGCTTCGCAGGGTCCCTGGATGGAGAAATTCG
>JAKPRU010001107.1 GCA_029557025.1 Candidatus Omnitrophota bacterium
ATGGGGTGTTCTCACAGCGGACAAATAGAATGGCTCGCGGCCGCGATGAAACCGCCGCATCTCAAGGCGATCTTCCCCCAATGCTACAGCTTTGATTATTACTTTGGGAAATCCCAGGGCGGCATTCCGGGCACGTTCCGCTCGGGAACCTCGTACGACCGTGAAAAAACCTCCGCCCCGGTCGATGAGGACCCTACGGGCGCCATGCGCGACGAAGCGGTCGAACAACACAAAAAGGGCCTGTCGGATCATGCCGTATTCCATCCGCTCCCTTTCCGGGACAGTTACTCTTCAATTACAAAAAGCAAGGCATGGGAGGAAGCCAGTCCCGCAACGTACCTCAAGGACATCCAGGAAGCCGCCATCCCCGCTTATCAATGGGCAAGCTGGAACGATCTGCTTACAAAAGTCATGCGCGATGCCTTTATTTTGCGCGCCAATGTAAAAAGCGCCCGAAAAATAAGCGTGGGACCGCTCGGGCACTGCGGATTCGGAAACTTTGACATTCTTGCGGAAGAACGCCGCTGGTTCGATTACTGGCTGAAGGACATTCAAAACGGCATTATGGATGAGCCTCCCATCTACTTTAATACGATCAACGCACATGCAGACCGGGCATGGAGATACTCCTGGACTTGGCCTTTGCCGAACGAGAAGCGAGTAACCTATTATCTGGAACAGGGTCCGTCGGGCAGTGCAAACCCTGGAGTGATAGACGGGATGCTGACTCCGATCGCCCCGAGGAATCTCCCGGCAAAAGACAGTTACGCGGCAAATTACGCAATCACCGAAGCCACACGCGATTCCCAGGGCATGACCTACACCACCGAGCCGTTAACATCCGATATGGAACTGGTCGGGTATGTGAAGGCTGAAGTGTGGGTGTCTTCTTCCGCCACGGATCAGGATTTCTTTGCCTTTTTGGAAGACATTGACGGCGCGGGAAAAGCCGTGGTCGTCACGCAATTTCAATTGAGAGGATCCCATAGAGCGCTGAGCGCTCCCTTCTTCGATAATCTGGGGCTTCCGTGGCGAGCGAACCGTGAATCAGAAGCCGCTCCGTTGCCGCCGAACCAGCCGGTGAAGCTCGTCTTTGATCCCTTGCCGGTCTCCTATGTTGTAAAGACCGGCCACCGAATCCGGCTGGCGATTGTCAACGCTTACCCCAGATTCGGATTCCTTAATCCCGCAGATGC
>JAKPRU010001110.1 GCA_029557025.1 Candidatus Omnitrophota bacterium
ACATGGCCCTCAACCATGCGTGTCTACCATTTCCACCACCTGGGCTTGCCGAGAGACCGGAAGTCCTTCCAGCCTCTCCATCACAAACTCATCTTATCGACCTATCGAAATCCTGTCAATCTTGAAGCCCCTTGTGTGTCCCCGCATAGGCTCTTCAATCGGCCCAACCGCCGGGAATGCGTGCGCGATGTTGCGGTCATATTCGCCCACATTGACGAAGATGGCGGATGGTACTCGCCAACTTGCGGGCATCCGCAAGCCCGTCGTGCGCGGGAAGGTCCGACGGGATGCCGAACACCGCATCGAGTTGGCCGGTCTCTACATGGTCGGTCGTGCAGGCTTCCCTGCTCAAGAAGGCGCTGAGATTCCGAAAGCGGTCGATCCCCAGAGGACAGATCACTCCGTAATACCCGCAATTTTCGTAAAGGTACTTTTCATCACCGCCGTTGCTGTAAAGGATCGTCCCCGGTCCGGCAAACTCCACAAAGTCACGCAAGGCCTCGGTAAAATCCGTTCCCTCACGATCCACGCGTTCCTGGGTGATCCCGGTCAACTTGATGAAATACTCGCTCAGCGCCGGATTGAATCTCGGACGGGCAATCCGCTCGAATGAGTCGATCTCCTCCAGTCCCCGGCGGACATCCAGTTTCACCGCGCCGATCTGCACGATCTCCCGATATTGCCCCGGATAGGACCAGTTTCTCTCACGGGACCCTTTCCAGGCAGTGTATTCCGTATCGAAAACCACAATGATATCGCCCTCGATCATGGAGCGCTCCTTTTCTGTAAAAGGATTGAATCTTTCCCATCATAGCCGGTTCCGTCGGTGCGACCAGCCCTCTTCCTGACCAATGGTTCGATATATAACACACCGAATCGCGCCGGAGACCGAACCATGGCAAAACTAAAACTGGATTTACACGACATCTACAACCGGGGCAAGGATATCGACAGGGAGTTGAACCGGGTTATCGAGGAAGCGGTCGAGAAACGCATTGGCGAGGTGGAGATCATTCCCGGCAAAGGCAGCGGGCAGCTCAAGAAACATGTCCTGCGTTTTCTGGCCCAGCCGCACATCAAGAAACTGTACCACCGGATCGACAAGGATCGGGACAATTTCGGACGCCTGTTTGTCTATTTCAGGCATCCCAGAAAGATGTAACAAGCCTTTTTGCACACTTGCTACCGACTGTGACCGTCCGCACCGTTGTCACGGTGTTGCAAAATCCTTCTGGTGGAATCGGGGCACCCAGTTGTAAATCGCACCCCGGCTTCGTATCCCGTTACTGGAATCGTACTCGATATAGTCATATTCCTGCGACGGTCCGTACCCCAACACAACTCCCGAATGACCGGCCTTGAATCCTTCATAGAGATTCGGAAACGAGGTTTTCATGTTTTCCAGGGGCATGATCTCGGTATATGGCTCGGCATGGTACAAGCCTGCATGAGGAGCTTTCAGCCCGCGTTCCTCGAGTCCTTCTTTAAACACATCCGGTATCCGGGAGTTGATATAGGCCATGGGGGTGGTCAGGCGGTCCTGTGCGGTGATTACATCCGAATGTTCCGGGGTGCGCCTGTTGTCCAGGCCATATTGAATGTAGGCATCCCGCAGGATCTTGACATTGGAGATCGACTTTGCGACCTTGGCTCGAATCTGGGCATTGAGAAAATTCGGCACGGCGATAGCCGCCAGAATGCCGATAATCGCGACGACAATCAGCAACTCAATCAGGGTGAACGCTGAACGACTTTGCATTTCTTCGCCCATGAATGATCTGTCTCTCTATAAACAAGGCTCAGTTGGGAATAGGCCATTCCTCTTATTTATTATACTTGCCTAAGAGCGGCACGTAAAGCACAGACGAAATCAAGATATCGGCACGCTGCTTTCTTTCCCTCGGTGTTTCCGATGTCCAAAGAACCACTCTACGCCGCATACCGGCTTCTGTTGGGAGATTCATAGGAACCCTTGACATAGCGACACAATATAAAGGTTTTCCCAACGACTTAACACGACACTGCAAATAGGGAGTTGTATTGATGGATCAAGAGATTCAAAGACAACAGGTATTCCAGCCTGACTTCATCTTGGCGGTGCAAGTTGGGCCTTTCAACCTTCCTGATGGTATGGTTCAAGATAAATGGGACATTTTTCGGCAAGTCTTGCCACGGAAAGTCAATTTTCATGACCATAGAAGTCTCACGGCTTGGGCCTACTGTAACAATAACGCAGCTGATTGGGTTCAGGCTTTTTGTAGGATGAGCGTGAGAGCAAACGGTGCCACTTATCTGTTCATCTGCACCGACGGGAATCCTAGGGAACCGAATCAGCCAGCGACTCCTTTTAGCAGCTGGTCTGAGACAAAAGAAGGCGAATACAAACCAATAGATGCGTCTGACTCACTGACCGGTGCGGCAAGGGGGGAAATCGGGTATGCCTTGGTGTTTGAAGAATTGCATGAGAATGACCCTATTGGGTGGCGGACACTCAATGAGGATAATCGTTGTACGATCTCGCGAAATCGAGATGGCGATATCGGTGAACTGCAATATATTGAATTCTCTTTCAATAATTATATTGACTACCGTGATCCTCCCAAGAATCTAGCCACATTCGGACGCAGCTGCCATGTGCCTCTACTTCGTCGTGTTCAAAACATACCGAATGGTTATCAGACAATGAATACGCGTCGAGTCAGTTTTGTCTTTCGTATGTCGAAACCATACGCCGTGTATCTCAAGCGATAAATTAAATTCTTTCTCCCATTGTTGATGGAACACAGCATGGTTACTCATCCAACCGAGACCGATATCTGCAATTACTCGAGCAAGTCCCTCACTCCCACACCAACTCCCATGCCGCCAGGGCAATCCGGTCTGTCTGCGCAGTCGTTCGAGCGCGACGTTCCAGGTCGGCGCGGATGGTGCGGTTCTCGACAATTCGATTTTCAATCTCTTCGTTTGTCCGCCGGATTTCTTTCAACAGTCGTGTTTCCTGGGCCGTTACCTGAGACCGCAACCGTGCGCGTTCTTCAGGATCCGATGCCTCACGGCGACCGGCGCGCGATTCATTCAATCGCCCTTTAATCTTTTCAATCCGCGCCTCCGCCTCCATGCACTCGGCATCGACAAACGAATCGAGGATCTGTAAACGTGATTCCATTTCCTGTTCACACCATAAACGCACTTCCGCTTCAAGGTTCTCCGCTTTTGCCTTTGCCGCATAATCCGCCAGCGCACAGATCGGTGCGGATGGAGGGGGAATCGCTTTTCCGGCCGGTGTGGAGGTCTCCGCCATCTGTCGGAACAATCGGCATTCCTCCTCGCCGAGGATCCGCGGGGAGCCGCCTTCCTCTACTATGATAATATCCGTTAAGTGATCTTCTTCCTCCAAAGACCGAATTGACACCTTGTAGAGAAACCACCAGCCGCTTCGACCGAGGAGAGAGGAAACAGATTTCATCGGGACTGTTACCTTTCCCAGGCAGAGATGTAGAAACACAGGCAAAACCGGTTGATACGCGCGGATTTCGCGAATAATTTCATCTACTAATGGGTGGCCGGGAGACAAAGCGACCACCCCTTCGTTTTCAGAAGGACACGGCCCAAAACAGACCCGCATTTCGGATGCAATGCCCGGCACATTCAACAGATACTGTTCGGGAATTCGCAGAATCCAATCGCCCTGGCGGGAACCGGGGAAATGGGCAAACAGGGTGAACACAAGTTGTTTCACTATTTCCGCATCCCGATCCAAAGCGGACCGAACCTGCTTCCCCACCAACCGGAATCGTTTTTGTACCTCATCGTCAAATCGATCCAGCAGGAGCGATCGAGCGTCCATGAGCCGGTTGCGCGAGGCACTGCTGAGTTCGTTCTGCAGTCGGTCAAACGCCTCCCGAATCTCTGCCGGTGTTCGACACGTCTGGTAGATTTCCAGGACACGGCGCTCGAACGCCAGGGTGTTCTCTAAATCCCCGAGCGGTTCGTCAGATGCGCCGAATACCCCATCAAACAGACGGAACTTTGTTGCCAGTACATCATACACCCGTTTGTCCGCCTCGTTGTCCTCGGCAAGAAAATTCAGTACCAGTACATCGTAACGCTGCCCGTACCGATGACATCGCCCGATCCGCTGCTCGATCCGCTGGGGATTCCAGGGAAGATCGTAATTCACAACGACGGAGCAGAAATGGAGGTTCAATCCTTCCGCACCGGCATCCGTGGCAATCAGTATTCGACACTCCTCCCGGAACTGTCGGATAATCTCATGCCGCGCGGCTGGATCGACAATATCTCCCGAAAGAAGAACGATATCTCCCTCACATCCTGCCTCGCAAAGCCGGTCATAGAGATATCGCTGTGTCCGCCGCGATTCGGTAAAGATCACTGCTTTTTCTGGAAACCCCTTCTTCCGGGCTTCCTCGAATAATAACGATAAGGCTTGTACCAGCGCTTCCCCTTTTGCATTTTTCGCAATCCCGGCCGCCAACTCATAGCATTCGGTGAGTTCGGCTAATTCCTCCTCAATTTGTTCCCGCCGGAATTCGCCGGGGGATATGTCATCTACCTTGCTGTCCGATCGTTCGTCAATAGTCGGCCATTCTTCTTCCTCTGTTTCTGTTTCCAGATCTTCCGGCGCAGGAGGAATCTCCGGTACACCTTCCAGGCAGGCGCGAAGCCTCTTGATTACTTTGAGCAACGTCTGGGCGACGGCGAAGGAGCTGCTTGCCAGGATTTTTCGGTACATCAGGATCATCAGCGGCTGTTGTCCGGACCCGATGGAAACGCTGTCTTTTCGCGAAAGAAAGGCCGAAACCCGCCCGTACAGTTCCCGTTCCTCATCAAACGGTGTAAATTTGTGAAGGACGCTGCGACGCTGCGTATAGCGAATCGTGTCGGCTACCTGACGCCGGAGTGTTCGAATCATGATTCCCGACAATTTGCCCTGCAATTCATCCGTATTGACAGGTTCCCAGCCCCGGCTGTCGGCTATGTAGTGTTCGGCGAACGAATAGGCCGTCCCCAGCATCCGGTTGTCTACAAAGCTGACCAATCCAAACAGTTCCATAAGAGAGTTCTGCAGCGGCGTTGCGGTCAGCAGGAGTTTACTGCACTTGGCGAAAGCCTCCCGAAGGGAACGGGCCATTCGATTTTCAGGGCGATAGACATTGCGGAGACGGTGGGCCTCATCCATTACTACAAGGTCCCATGGGACCGTCGATAGCGGATCCAGGCGGCGGTAGCCAAATGTGTAAGACACCACAATCGGTCCCTCTGTGCAACTGGAAACAAGCGTATCGGGTCCATCTTTGCGAAGGACATTCCACCGGGTACGGTCGATGATCCGGCCGATGAGGTGAAAATGGCTCCAGAGTTCCTCCACCCATTGTCGTCGCAATCCGGCGGGGACAATAATGAGAATCTTTCGGCGCCCTTCTGCCCACAGTTGGGAAATCACCAGTCCTGCCTCGATGGTTTTCCCCAAGCCGACTTCGTCCGCCAGGATTGCGCCGCCCGAGAACAGCCGATTGAGTGCGAATGCCGCCGCCTCCACCTGGTGAGGCAGCAAGTCGATGGTGGCATCCTCCAGGCTGCGAGTCAGACGATTGCCCATACGCGAGGAGCGCCGTAACAGGAGTTCCTCCACCCAGAGACGTCGAACAAACAATGGAATTGCAGCGGGTTGTATGACTTCCATATCGAACCGGACCGACAAGAGGCTCTGATGAACGGCCTATACCGAAGAGTCTTCTCTGCGGGATATCGTTCTTCTTTCGTCCAATATATAACGAAGGTTACCGCAAATGAACTATTCCTCGAGGACCGCCTCGCGGTAAAGGCGACGGCCTCTCCATTTCGCCGGATAGAGACGCTTCCTTTGTGGGATGGCTTTTGTTCCCAGGATATCGGCGAGTCTCCGTGTCCGCCCCGGGGTATCGGCCGATCGATATTCCTAATAGAGATTAATCCATTAGCAAATGTGTGCATGTAATCTTGTTGAAAGTCGCGGAAATCACCCTGGGACATTCCGATCGCCCTGGGTATCCGTTACATTCAACAATAGATGAATAGGCGTACACAGGATCGACTCTCCGGAGAGGAATCCGGCGGGACCGTTGTCACATCCGTTCGTCATCATGGTCGGTTGCGGAGAGTGTCTGAAAGCGTTCGCCCAGCACCGCCTTTTTCCGTTCGGCGGCTTCTCGTATCAGGCGTTCTTCCTGCGCATCCGCGCGCTTCTTCATTCTATGGCGAACCGTCAGGTTGACGGCGAGACACAGGGCAATTCCAACGGCCCCCGCAAGACTGATAGTCTTGGCAAACGCCGCCGTTGCCGACGCCGCGATGCACGCAGACAGGAGCCATCCGCAAATAACCCAGATCGTTCTCCCCAATTTCAGATGCGCATCGCCTCGAAGGAAGATTCGGTCCGCATACCCACTGGCAACAACGGCGGCAAAAGCCACATACGTTGTTGAAACCGGCAAACCGAGCCCGGAAGCGAATGCAATTGTGCTGCCGGAGATCGAGGTAATTACAGCGGCTCTCAAGCTGTCGTAGTGTTGCAGTTTGTGGTTCTCTGTCAGGCGCGGTTCCGGCGCCAGAACTTTGTGATCGTCCTTGTGTGGCATAATCAATTTGGCAAGGGTGATACACCATGCGGGGGCATACAGTCGAACCACATCCCCCTGGCTGCCCGTGTTCACTTCCGCTCGTGTCACCCGCTGCGCATTTTGTGTCGTCATTCCAAGGAAGAGTAAAATCCCGCACGAAAAAAGGAGCCAGGTGGGAACCGGAATCTGATGGGCAATTTCCCCGTGACGGAGAATCAGCCAGGTTGCAAGGCCCGGAGAGGTGCTGTTGCACAAATCGTTTTGTCCGAACCCGAACGCAATCGCGAGCATTCCCACGATCGCCAATCCCGAAAACAAGCGACGCGCGGCCCTGTCCTTTCCGATCAATAGAATTGCTTCTACCACAACGGTGAATACGGCCCATAAGACAATCAACACAAGTGGAGCGCCCCAGACATCAAAAGTGTTCGTCCGGACCGTGTTGATGAAAGCCACGTTCTTCATCCCCTTCATCAAAATGAAGTACACAAGGCCCGTGAGCAGGAATCCTGCAATCCAGGCCCCATGCTTGTAAACCTGTTTTGGATTCTCACAATCCTGCCCTATGACCGTCCGAAATACACGTTGAACGGCAAAACCGGCCAGACCGGTGATGAGAATTGAAAAAATGATCGCCGTGATGACCTCACTGGTCTTGCCCCAATGAACTGCTTCGATTCCCCCCAGGGCCAGTCCGCCTCCCAGCAGGGAGAAGACCAATCCCGCCGTTGTGGAAACAGGCATTCCAAAGGCCGAGAATGAGTAGAGTAGAACGGTATCCGTGAGATAGACCCCCAAGTACACCGAAAGCGCGTCGCGGAGAGACAGCTGTTCCGGGTCGAAGATGCCTTTCCGAGCCGTTTCCATGACGAGCGATGCGGCACAAGCGCCGAGGATAACAGCGACTCCGGCAACATACACCGCTGTCCGTCTTCGGAGTACCCTGGCTCCAAAAACTGCATTTACGATATTCGCCGCATCGTTGCGGCCCACTTCGATGGTATCCCAGACGAGCATAGCCACTGCAACGATTCCAGCCGAATACATAAACAGAGTGGGTTCCATGGTTCACGCTCCTTGAGGCTGCGCATAACACAGACCTCTAACCTGTCAGCATTCCTGTCAGAATGCTGTTTGAGAGTGGAAACAGGTGATCGTTGTGCGTTCGGCGGGAACGGACTGCGCGCCGAATGACTACTCCTGAGTCTCTGGTTTCTCAGGCTAAGTACTCAATGAAACGGGGTATTGAGGAAAGGCCCGCTACCCATCCGCCGGTCGTTTCATCTTTCCTTGCGCTCTGCGAAAGCAGTCACGCAGCCCGGGTAAATTCGGTGTTATTCTAAGAGCTTCTGAGTACCAATGCAATGCTTCCTCATAATTCCCCTGTGCCTCCGCAATCCGCCCCAGTCCGAATTGCGCCGATGACAGGAGAGGAAACTCTTGGCGGATCGCCAGGAAGCGATTCCGTGCCTCGTCGTATCGTTCCGCCTCGAGGAGGATATTCGCCATTTGGAGTTGTGCCCACAGGTTGTCGGGCGCGAGGTCCAGCGTTCGCTGGGTATACAAGAGCGCTTTTGCCCATTGACGCTGACGGGCATAGATTTCTCCCAGATTCAGATAAGGCGAGGGATTCTCCGGGTCCTGCTTGGAGGCCTGCAAGAAACTGAATTCCGCCGCCACCATTTCCCCCCTGGCCATCTGTGCCAACCCTTCGTCGATCAGAACATACACGCGGGTCCGGCTCTTGGGGTCCGGCAGACTTGAGAGAGTGGCATTACTGATGGTTCCTCCCCTGGCATACGCCAATGCTCCGAGAATCTCGGTTTTTTCGGGTTTCAGCCCGGCGACATGACTCTGATCCTCGAGGTGGGCAATTTCCTCCTGCAGGATCGGTTTCAGTTCCGCGACCTTGGGATGATCTTCCGAAAAGAGATTTTTCTCTTCCTTGGGGTCTTCTTCCAGGTTATACAATTCCTGTTCGGGAGCCAGCACGTATTTCCACGGCGGCTGGTAAATTGCATAAAGGGGACTCCAGTTAAAAAACAACGGATACATGGATTCCGCGAAAATCGGTCCGACCTCGTGTTGTTTCCCGCTCAGGCAAGGAACAAAGGAGACACCATCCGTTTCGGGACAAGGCAATTCGACCAGATCGAGAATAGTCGGCATTACGTCGATCAGACTCACGGTTCCTTTCACCCGCGCTCCTTCCAGTCGAGAAGTACGCGCTTTATCCGGGAGGCGCATAATCAGCGGCACATGCAACGTACAATTGTACAAAAACATCCCGTGCGCCATTTCACGATGTTCCCACAGGCTTTCCCCATGGTCCGACATAACCACAACCAGGGTATTTCCCAGCAGTCCGTTTTTCTGCATCCATACGATGATCTGCCCCAGTTGAAAATCGACGTATGCAATCTCGCCATCGTAGGGTCTATCTGCGTACTCCGCATCCCATGGGGATGGTGGTGTATAAGGGATATGTGGATCATAGAAATGAACAAAGAGGAAAAACGGGGAACGCTTATTCGTCTCGAGCCAGTGGATGGCGGCGGTTGCGATTTCTTCTGCGTTCCGTTCCACATTCGGGTTACCGGTCCCGTAAGCGGAGGCCGAGAAATTGTCATCGAACAGATCGAACCCTTGCGCCATGCCACGTTGACGGCTTAAGAGCATCACTGCCACAAATCCGGCTGTGGCATACCCGTTCTGCTGAAAGACCTCCGCCAGGGTGACGGCATCATCGGTAAGCATGTAATTCGCATTATCCCGCACACCATGCCGTGCGGGATACCAACCCGTGAAGAGAGAACTGTGTGCCGGAAGGGTTAATGGGACGGGAGTGAACGCCTCCTCGAACAGGATTCCTTCGGAGGCCAGCGCCTCCAGGGTCAAGGTCTCGGTTCCGGGATATCCGTATGGGGAGGTATGGTCGGCGCGGCAGGTATCAATGGTCACCAACAGGACATTCGATTTCGGACAGTGGACAGACCGGGAGCATCCTCCGCTGAGGAGAAGCAACGCCAACGCGCAACAGCACCATCTCCAAACCATAATTCCTCACATCCGGGACCGGAAGCCGCAAGGATACTGTGACTGTCGGCCTTTCCTGTGATACCGTTTCTTTTGTCGGAATATCGGATCATTCTCAATAATAGAGTATCGACGTCCGAACGAAGCCGCAAGATCCCATCGGCGAGGAGAATCCTTGGATGCGTATACGGATGTTGGTGACGGCAGTCATCGCCGTGGTCTGGATCGGCTCTGTTTATACTCTTCAGAGACGCCATACGGACCGGTCTTTTCTGGAACAGGGAGGGCGTGTTGACGTGACAAACGGGACCTTTGTGCTTCGAGAGGATTACCTGGGCATTTATCTCAATGAGACTAAGATCGGGCACAGTGAATTCCGTCTGACCGAAGCGGGCGAGTCCACCGCAAAAACTGCCGGCGGCAAGGTCTACCTGTTTCAATCCCAAAGCACAATGCGGATAGACGCCTTGGGGATACCGTTCAATTTGAAAACCGTCAGCGAAGGAGCGGTCGATGAGAATCTGGCCTTACGCGATTTCAGCTTCCATTTTGTAGCCAGCGGTCAAAGTATTTCCTGTGTCGGCAAAGTGGAAGGAAATGTCCTCACAGTTACCACAAAATCCGAAGGGGCTTCCCATTCCAAAGAGTATCCCCTGCAAGGCCGCATTTTCTCGCCGGATATCGTCCATCTGGTTGTCGCACGAGAGGGGATTGAGGTCGGCAAACAAATGACCGTTCCCATTTACGATCCCTTGACAACCAGCCTGGACCGGGTGGACGTCCTTGTCAAAGAGCAAACCGAGATGGAGTGGGAAGGGGAGAATCACACGGTGTATCACATCCGGCTCTCCTATAAGGGATTCCAGGAGGATGCCTGGATTGATGCCGATGGCGTTGTGTTTCGGGAGCAGTCTTCTGTGGCCGGGATTGGTTTCTTATGCAAACGGGAAACGGAAGAGCAGGCACGGGAAATTCCGGTGGCTTCCGGTCCCGGTCCCGATCTGATTTCGGCCTCCAGGATTTCGGTGGATTATGTCATTGAGGATCCGCGAAATGTGGTGGAGATGAGGATTGCGGTTACCGGATGCACACCGGAGGATCTCTTTCCGGACTTAGAGCGCCAAATCCTGGAATCGGATAGAGGTGCCAAGGAACTTGTCGTTGTTGTGCGGAAACCGGATTATGATGCGCTGATCGGCCGGTTTGACTCCCCGGAAATAGCGTACTCCGGTTCCGAAGGCTATCGGGAATGTCTGGAACCGGACCCATTCGTACAAAGCAACGACTCGCGGATTGTTCAAAAGGCCAAAGAAATAACGATGAATGCGGGTTCCCGCTGGAACGCAGTGAAGCAGTTGACGACTTGGCTGCATGAAAGCCTCCGAAAAGAGATTCGTGTGACGATTCCGTCTGCGGTGGAGGTGCTGGAAAGCCGGAAAGGGGACTGCAATGAGCATTCGACTCTGTTTGCCGCGTTGGCGCGATCCCTCGGCATTCCCACCAAGATCTGTGCGGGGATTGTGTACCAGGATGGCGCGTTCTATTACCATGCCTGGAATGAGGTGCTGCTGGGCAATGACAATCCGGTCTGGCTGCCCATCGACAGCACGTTCGGGCAGGCAGAGGTTGATGCCACACATGTCAAGCTGAATGAGGGCGCACTCGATAAACAGGTCGAACTAATCAAACTCATCGGCAAAATGCAGGTAAAGATTCTTGAAGCTCGTTGAACTTCGGGCCTGTATTCGCATAGTAAGCGACTGATTGGAAGGGGTATCGAAATGATTCGAACCGATCATTTGACAAAACATTTCGGGTCCGTTCGGGCCGTGTCCGATTTGAATCTGGACGTGGAACGGGGGGAACTGTTCGGTTTTC
>JAKPRU010001117.1 GCA_029557025.1 Candidatus Omnitrophota bacterium
AAACGTGGTGCGGCTCGATCCCGATCTTAACCTTGTGTCGTTCCGCGACCGGCGCGACGCTTTTCAGGGTATATCGCATCACTTGAAAAGCGGTCTTTTCATCCATCCAGGCGGGCATCAGGCCCTCATCGGTATTGCAGACGTCCGTTCCCACTTCGACTGCCCAGCGGATCGCCTGCTTGAGATAGTCCACGGCGATTTCCGGGCGCATCAGGGGGCAGTGTGCGGATAGCCCACTGGCTTTGACCCCGTGCCGATCCATCAACTCCTTGATTTCCAAGGGGTCTTCCAGCATGGAGACGGAATGGAAATATCCGGCCTCACTGAGGAGTTCCCGTCCCCAATGGACCATCGGCTCGATATACTTGTACCCGATTTGTGCGGCCTTTTCGACGCCCCAGGCGAAAGACTTATCGGCGCTGCGGACGTATTCCATATTGACACCGACTTTGATACTCATGGCAAACTCCTTGAATCAATCTTGCGGGGATGCAGAAATATCGGCATTGTTTCACCAGTTTGGCCGGACGTCAAATGCAGACGACCCGTTCTGAGGTATGGTTGTTCAACGAAAGGATTGACGGTGGGTTACACGGATGGATTCGGACGGAGTGTGTGGAGAGTTCTCCTCGTGGGGGTGGTCTGCCTGATTTGTGCCGTTCCGGTTACGAGTAAACCCGAATGGCGATGCCTGTGGGTGGATTCATGGCAACCGGGCTTTCTGACTGCCGAACAATGCGACCGCCTTCTGGAAAATGCCCGGCGATATCATTTCAACACGCTTTTTGTGGAGGTCAGACGGTGCGCCGATGCGTATTACCGTTCTTCTCTCGAACCGCGCGCGGAGAACCTTGTGGAAAAGGATTTCGATCCGCTTGCCTATTTGATTACAAAGGGGCATCAGCAACCGCCTGTTCAGATTCATGCCTGGGTGGTGGTGTACCGTGCCTGGGTAAGCAGGGAAAAACGGGTTCCGGACAACCGGCAACATGTGGTTCATCGGCATTCGGAGTGGATTGCAGTCAACCGCAGCGGTGATCGTGAAGCGCCGGAAGGGTATTACCTCGACCCCGGTTTGCCGGAGGTTCAGGATTATCTGATTGCTGTCATGCGGGATTTGATGGAGAAATATGATATCGACGGGCTGCACCTGGATTATGTGCGATATCCGGGCGCCGATTGGGGATATGGGCCTCGCAGTGTCGATCGCTGGCGGAAAGCGACGGGCCGGACAGGAATTCCCGCGCCGGACGATCCATCCTGGTGTTCCTGGCGACGCGAGCAGGTGACCTCCCTGGTGAGAAGGATTTACGGGGAACTGGCCATGCGTCGTCCGGGCGCGCTTCTGTCTCCGGCGGCCATTACCTGGGGCGGTCTCGAGATGGGATATGAGAAGAGTTCCACTATGACCCAGACCTTTCAGGACTGGTTCGATTGGGAAAAGGAAGGAATTATCGACTTCGGATGCCCGATGAATTACAAACGCGCCCACTATGCGGATCAGGCCGATGACTTTACCGAATGGATTCGCGGCCCGTTGAACATTCCAGACAGGAGACCGCTCGTTGTCGGCCTTGCGGGATGGCTGAATACGACCGAGAACACTCTACGCCAGATTGAGCAGGCTCGTCGTTTGGGCGCGGAGGGGGTGTCGGTTTTCTCCTACCAGAACCCGACCGCCTCTCCGCAATCCCCGGAGGCATTTTTTAAACAGGTATCCCAGTCGCTATTTCGAGACAGAGTCCAGCCGCCGGCAACGCCCTGGAAAAAAGAGCAGGGAACACTTTTCGGCAGGATTCGGGTCGGTACCGGAGCCATGTCCTCTTATCGAATCCGTCTCAGTCCGGCCATTTCCGGGGGTGAGATTCACGAAACGACAGCCGACTCGCAGGGGTATTTCATCTTCACGCGGCTGATGCCGAACCGATATCGTCTGGATGCGGTAGACAGCAAAGACCGGATGACAGCACGGGCCACGGTCACCATCCAGGCGGGGCAGGGATTGCAGCGCGACTTACGTGTGCCAGGATAGAGACCATGAATAAATCTCTTCAAAATCCCTCTGCGCCTCACGAAGACCGTGTTGAAAAGGCCATTGGTTTGGCCCTCTGCCTGATCGGACTTTTTTTGGCCTTCTGGACAGCCTTCTTCCCGGTTCGGTTCTGCAATGATCCCTGGTGGCATCTCAAGACGGGGAAATACCTGATTGAGTACATGGGCGAACACGGATTTGCCTTTCCACCGACCGATGTTTTCTCTTTGACCGGTTCCCAGACACCCTGGGTCAACCATGAATGGCTGTCGGATATGTTGTTGTATGCGATGTATCTGGTCGGCGGGCTTCCGTTCTGTGTTTTTGTGAAGGCGCTGACCGTCGCCGCGACAGGCTTTGTGATTATTTTGATGCTGCGGGCAGACGGATGCCGGTGGGGTTGGTGCGGAGTGGGGGCGATGTTTGCGATTCTGGTGGCGCAGACCACGTTATATCTGCGTCCCCCGATTCTGACCTATTTTTTTATTGTGCTTTTTGTCTATCTCTTGCAGCATTTTTTTCTGCGATATCCCATACGGATCACGGCGGCGCTGGTGGGATTGGAGGTTCTTTGGATCAATCTGCACGGTGGTGGAGTTTTGGGGGTGATTCTTTGCGGATTTTTCCTGGCGGAGCGGTTCTGGAATTGGTTTGCGCAGGAGGCAGGCATTGGAGGTGAAGAGGATCACGCTGTCGGCAAGGCCTGGCTGTGTTTTATTCTGGTCGGTCTGGCTTCTTTGGCCAATCCATGGGCGTACGAGGTTTACCTTTTGCCGGGCAAGGTCCTGGGCGATCAGTGGCTGGTGAGCCGTCTGGGAGAACTGGAGTCACCGAACTTGCGGATGGCCGTTGCGCTGCGCTTGCTGCTGGCCGGATTTCTGCTGATTCCGTTTCTGCGCGGGCCGCGTATCGGTCTGTTTCGGGGAATCACTCTGTTGATGTTCGGGTATCAGGCAATGAGTTATCTGCGGCAGGTCCCGCTACTCGGATTGGTTGGTGTTCCGGTGTTGGTGGAGCGATTGGATGAATCCAGCCAGTGGCTTGCAGACAATTTGCGCCAGGGGAAGCAGGACCTGGTTCGGACGCTGGGAACGTTCTTGCGGAAAGCAGATGCGGCCATTGTGATGCTTGTTTTGGGATACTATGCCGGATGGAATCCCCCATGGGTGGCGGGGATGTGGGTGAGGAACCTGGAGGATTTGCCGATTCTGCTGGAGACAGGTTATCGTCGAGATAGTTTCCCGGAAGGGGCAGTCAATTTTCTGTTGTATCACAAAATCCCCGGCCCCATGATGAACAATGACAATTTCGCCGGATACCTGATCTGGCGATTGTCGCCGGAGATCATGCAGGTATTCACGGACTCGCGGTTTGACCTGTTCGGCAGCAAGTATGCCAAAGAGGAACGTGCGGTGATTGAGGCGCGTGATGAGCCGGAAGGTTTCTACGATGAGGATATTTGGATCACCGTGGTGAAACCAAAGTGGGATTTCTGGAAAAGTTTAGCGGCGACGGGAAGGGACCCCGATATCACCGCATGGGTGCAGTCCGGCAAAAAGTATTGGCAATGGATCCTGGAGGACAAATATCGGATCAATTTCATCCTGGTTTATTGTAAAGAGGACCCGATCGACGTATATTTGCAGTCTGGTGACCACGGTTGGAAGCCGATCTATAACAGGCGTGACGAGGGCTATGAGATTTACCTGGCGGATCGCCCGGAGAATCAGGCTCTGCTGGAACGTATTCAGAAAAAGCACGAGGTTGGGCCATGACACAGGAATGTTCACCCGCTTCGCCCGAAGAGATTCGGCAGTTCATTAAAGAATTGAAGGAGCAGGAAGCGCGACTGAACCAGCGTCTGGTCCGCCTGGCAAATGCCCTTAAAGACTACGGTGTGTTTGCGAACGAACTGACTAAAGAGGAAACACGGTCCAAGGAGGAATTGACCCGGGAAATCAGTGAAACCCTGGATGCCATTCGCAAATGCTCGGTGCATCAGGCACAATTCAACGATCTTCTAACTGAGAAGTCTTCGGGCGCAGCCAAGTAAGAGAAGCGATTGACCTGTGGGATTTTTGCCCGATCAGGCCGCTTGCTGTACCCGTGATTTCGGCACGGTAAGCCAATCGACGATCTCGGTAAGTGTTTCCGGGGAGATATGATCCGCGAGATCCTCAATTTCGGCGCATGGGATATTTCCGATGGTCCCCCAGGCAAGCCTCAGCGCCTCCAGGACCTCCCAGACTTCGACCAGTGACCGTCCCAGCCCGACTGCGTACTCATCAACCAACCGTCCACGGTGACTCATGGTGTATGCTCCTTGATTCCTCATGCCTTATCTATTTATCGGACGAAGTCGGGCACAAGTTGAGCGGGTTGTCCCTGCCCAGGAGGGAAAGCGTCTTTATTGCTCCCTGGATAGAAGGCGTTGGTAGAGGTTATCGATGTCGCGGATGAGGCGGGCGCTGCTATAGCGTTCCAGGATGGTTTGTTGCCCTTTCCGGCCCATTTCACGCAGTCCATTCATATCTTGAAGGGCTTTCAGTAAAGTTTCCGCCAGTTTGTCGGGATCGCCGGGGGGCACAAGAAATCCGTTTACCCCATCCCGGATCAATTCGGGGACTCCCCCCACACAGGTTGAGACCACCGGTTTGCCCGATGCGAGGGACTCAATGACCGCCACGGGCAAGCCCTCATTGTCGGAGGTCAATACCAGGAGATCGGTGTCGGCATAAATCATCTCCTGTTCGCGGATGAAACCCGTTAAGATAAGGCGTTCATCCAGCTGGAGTTCCTGGGCCAAGTGTTCGATTTGAGGTCGTGTCTCGCCATCTCCAATAAGCAGAAAACGGACTTGCGGCATTTTTTCCCAGACTTTCGGGATGGCCCGCAGGAGAACATCATGACGCTTGATCGGAACCATCCGGGCGACATGGGAGACAATCGGCACATCCGGTGGAATGGAAAAACGTTCCCGCAGTTTGCCTGCCAGAGAGGGTACTTTTTGTGGGAATCGGTCCAGCTCCAGCCCCAGCGGGATGGTGACGATCTTATGTTCATCTCCGATACCGAGTCTCAGTAAATCGTTTCGGCAAGTATCGCTGACGGTGATGATCGCATCGGTCCACCGGGCGAGAATCTTCTCAATAATGGTGAATACCCGCGTTTTCACGGGGCCGAAGTACCTTGACAAGACGTGCCCGTGAAAGGTGTGGATGACAATGGGAACACCCGCAAGCCGGGCGGCGATTCGTCCCAGGGTCCCTGCCTTGGCGGTATGGGTATGGACG
>JAKPRU010001121.1 GCA_029557025.1 Candidatus Omnitrophota bacterium
GGTCCAGTTGACAATCTCCTGAATGCCTTTCAGGCGTTCCGGCTCGGCATCAAGTGCACGCAGCTCGGAGAATCGTTTTTTGAGCCATTCCCGGTTATTCAGCGCCCGATCTATCAGATCCAGATGCGCGCCTCGCTCCATAGCGATGGCCTTATACTTGGCAACACTCAGCTGCATTCGAATGCTTTGATAAAGGGCTTCCGCCAGTTCAAAAATCCGTCCGCGCCAGTCCAACGCAACCCGATCGGTCACTGCACCATCAATGATTTCCTCTGCGCGATCCATCGCCGTCAGAGAACCGAGCGGCCCGGACAGCCCGCGAAGCGCTTCCATTGCCTGTTGCTCCAGTTCTGTCTCATAGATCAGCCTTCTTCGTTCATAGCCGTCGTAATAGGCTCGGAACAATGCCTGCTGGAATCGCCAATTGAGAAGGTCCTGCGGGCTGGCGGCTTTCTCCATCGCCTGGAATTGCTTCAGCGTGATGTACACGGACTCGTTGGTCAAAAGCGGGCCTTCCCAATTCCGCTCCAATGCCAAAAGCCCCTGAGCGAAGTTGTCCTCATACGCCGGTCCGATGAAATACCGGGAATATCGGCGCAGAATGTCGATTACGGGAGCGCTCGAATCCCAGCCGAGACCGCTCCAGACAAATTTGTTGACATCATCATTGCACCCTTCGGAATAGGTCAGAAAACCGATTGCCTGATCCTTCCAGATCCGAAAAATCTTCGACTCCGCGATAGGGCGTGGATTGATCACCTCCCGATCTTCCGTCAGGGAGTACGCCACATCCCAATCATGCACCACATACTGGCAGCGAACGCTGTGAGTAATATCGGGATATCGACGAATGGGGTATTTCTTTGGGACCTTCGCTCGGAGATCGGGCAGGCTGATCCGATTTTGCGGTCCGAAGACAATGCCCGACAACCAGTCGGGTTGTTCTTTGTTCATGTATTCCAGAAACTCATCCATCCATTCCTTGTTAAAACTCTGGGGGGACATCCACATCTGTGCCTTGGGGTGAGTCCGATGCAGGACCTCGGTTTGCTTTTCCAGCAGGGCCATCAAGATTCCCGGGCGAGTGTGCCCCGGATCGCCGCCCGGAACAAATACACAGTCGATTCGTGGAAGATGTTTGAACACATCCCCCCATTCCTGCAAGGCAAATTCAACCGTCGCGGCGTCCGAATAGTCCCTATCCATCGCGGGATACCAAATCCAGACATTCAGTCCATAATCGTCCGCAATTTGCGACATGCGGGCCATCATGTCGATTTTGGGAAGGGGAAGGTGGGGGCTGTAGTCATCGTCATCGCTGCGCGGCGGGATCAGCTCGATGGCATTTGTGCCGAACACGGCGAGATCGCGGATATATTGTTCCCAGATCTCCGGTGTCCATGCGTCGTAGGAATTGGTTTTCGGACGATATCCCAGCTGGTGACCGCGAAGCGGGTATTCCGGCACGGTGTTCATATCCAGCGATGGGTCCAGGGAGATAAACCCACGTGGCTCATCAATTCTCGTGGCTCCTCCGGCAGCCGTTTCCTGCA
>JAKPRU010001126.1 GCA_029557025.1 Candidatus Omnitrophota bacterium
GAAGCAACTTGTGAGACGTAGTATATTTTGAAATGCGTGGGGGATCTGCGGGGATTGCGCTCCCTGTTATCGGGTTTATTTTTATCGCATGGCTTGTTTGGGGCATAATACGGTTTGGGGTTGAGTTCAAGGTTTCAGGAGGACCTTCTATCTTCCATTGACGATTTTTGAGAAAGGTGTATGGAAATGTCATACAACAAGCGAGGTTTTACGCTGATTGAGCTGCTGATTGTGGTTGCGATTATCGGGATTCTGGCGGCGATTGCGGTGCCGAACTTTATGAATGCGCGTGTGAAAGCGAAGGTTGCCAGAGCCTATTCGGATATTCGGGCGATTGCGATGGCGAACGAGATGTATCGGATGGACAACGGCTCGTATCCGAACGAGTCCGAAGACCATCCGTACGAGCGCGGGTGGGCGGAAGCTGGGATTTTCTGGCTGACGACTCCGGTGGCGTATATGTCTTCCATTCCGACGGATCCGTTTGAACGGGTCGACGCGAAATACGAGTTTCCAACGCCTCTTGTTTATGAGACCGGAACGGGGAGGCGCGGGGGAAAGAATGTGGCCTACTGTATTTTCACCGTGGGACCGGATGGTTCTGAGAATGGAATCGAATCGGCCAATCCATTTTTCGGAGTGCAAAAGGGGGGAGGTCTGAATAACACGTACGCTTCTTCGAATGGTCTTGTAAGTACGGGTGACATTTATTGGTATGGTGGCGATTGTTCTGTGGCGCAGAACCTTGTCCTGGATGGAAAGGTTTATAACGGCACATGCCCGCCGAACTTTGCGAACTAAGAGGGACAGATCTATTCCGGAGATGGTGCGGGGGCGCAATCGCCCCCGCGTTTGGAATTTTGGTTCAGGTAAGGAAATTCCTGACAGGGCGGCTCGTCCGAAGATTTTGTAGTAAGAATTTCTTGAAGAATATCGCATCATATCGCGAAGAGATAAAGCGAGTTCCTTTCGGGGAGGCGGCGGGTCGGCCGCGGGAAGGCAAAGCGAAAGGAGCGTCACAATGTCGCGGAAATCAAGAGGTTTTACGCTGATTGAGTTGCTGATTGTGGTTGCGATTATCGGGATTTTGGCGGCGATTGCGGTGCCGAACTTTTTGAATGCGCGTGTGAGGGCGAAAGTCGCTAAAGCCTACGCGGATATCAGGGCGATTGCCACGGCGAATGAGATGTTCGCTCTCGAACACGGGAACGAATATCCGCCGGAGTCGGAAGATTACCCTTTCGAGCGTTCCTGGGAATCGCAGGGCCTTTTCTGGCTGACCACCCCCGTGTCCTATATTGGCTCCCTTCCGCTTGACCCGTTTACCCCTGCCTATCAGAAAGAGGCAGAGCAGCATATCGGCCCGCGTATGTATGAGACCGGGGTCGGCGTGCGTGAAAGCAAGCGGGTAGCCTATGTGATTTTCACTATTGGACCGGACGGAGCAGAGAACGGAATCTCCTCTGCCAACCCATTCGTGGGTCCGCAGGGGGCAGGCGGGCAAAACAACACTTATGCTACAACAAACGGGCTGACCAGCAGCGGCGATATTTATTGGTATGGTGGGGACTGCTCCGTGTCCAAAAACTTAGTAATTGATAGAAAAATCTATAACGGGGCGTGCCCTGCGAGCTTTGCGAATTGACGGGAGTATCCGGTCACTTTTTGGGTCGGTACAGGTGGGTGCATCGTCCGCTGAACAGGGCGGCGGACTCCATCAAGGTTTCCGACAGGGTGGGGTGTGGGTGAATAACGGAATCCAGATCGGTGGCGGTTGCCCGTGTATGGACAGCCAGAGCGCCTTCTGCAATCAATTCGCCTGCGCCGTATCCGGCAATTCCTACTCCGAGGATGCGCTGTGTTTCCGGATCGATGATGAGCTTGGTGAGTCCATCGGTGCGTCCCAGGGTTAGCGCTCTTCCGGAAGCGGCCCAAGGGAAACGGGTGACCGTTACGCTGTGTCCGGCTTGTTTGGCCTCTGTCTCGGTCAGTCCGCACCAGGCGATTTCAGGATCGGTGAACACCACGGCGGGAA
>JAKPRU010001139.1 GCA_029557025.1 Candidatus Omnitrophota bacterium
GTGGGGTCCTCCTTTTCGGATGCTGTCCGGGCGCCCAGGCTGCGAGCCATTTCCAGTTTGCCCGGGATCCTGTCATGCGCGATTACGCGGACGCCTGCGGCAACGGCAGCATGAATCAACAACAGACCGACAACGCCGCAGCCCAGTACGGCTATCGTATCGCCCTGCTTCGCTCCCGATTGAAAGAATCCGTGCATGGATACGGCAAGGGGCTCGATCGTCGCCGCATCCTTGTCGGAGATCGAATCGGGAAGCGCCCAGACAAAGTCCGCCGGGGCAGTGGCATACTCGGCGAAACACCCGGGCAGATTCACGCCCATGCTCCCCTTCTGCGCACAAACAGCGCCGCGTCCCGAGAGACAGAGGCGACAGGAACCGCAGGGATAATTGGGTTCCACGAGCACGCGCTGTCCCGGCTGGAATTTCTTCACACCGTCTCCAACAGCGGTTACGCGTCCGATGACCTCGTGTCCGAGTATAAAGGGATAGGGCACGATACGGTGTCCGAGATAAAAGGAGATGTCCGTCCCGCAGATGCCGGCGCATTCGGGCCGGAATACGACTTCTCCCTTCGCCGGGCGCGGAGACTCAACCTCCTCTATCGCTATTTTTTCTGGTCCATGCAGCAACGCAGCTTTCATTCTTCTCTCCGGATTCGATGCATTCATTACTCTAGCCCAGTTTCTATTTTGAACCTAGTCCCATCCTCGACAACAAAAATAATGGGCGGTAAAAGTGAACCATGCTAAGATGCATGCGGCAACAGCCATTGTGACAGCAAAATTTGTTGGAGGAATCTGAAAATGTCCTTAAAGATCACGGATGAATGCATTAATTGCGGAGCGTGCCAGCCGGAATGCCCGAACGAGGCAATTTTTCCTGCCGGTGAAGACTTTGAGTTCGGTGGAAAGACCAATCCTGCCCTCTCCCAGGATTTCAGCTATATCGTTCCTGACAAGTGCACGGAATGCGTGGGTTTTCATGATGAGCCCGCGTGCGCTGCGGTTTGTCCTACGGATGCCTGTGTCAAAGATAAGGAAGAGTCCAAAGACACCCTTCTGGCACGAGCAAAGTCGCTGCATCCTGACAAGAGTTTCTAGTTCCGTTTAAAATCAAGTCGGAAGCTCAAAGTCACCGGTTTCACATCCGGGCTGCGAGCTTCCTTCTCTCCTCTCCGGTTCCCGCCGGCAA
>JAKPRU010001141.1 GCA_029557025.1 Candidatus Omnitrophota bacterium
AAAGCAACAGGCTCACACGCGGCATCTGCAGAGCGCGAAGCACCGGGTCCAGCTGGTAGGGATGTACTTGTATGGCAGAGTTCCAGACCGCCAGAAGCGGCTCCTCCTCGATGTTATCCCCGCAGCGAAGGCGATTCAGGCGCGTCCAGCGGTGGGTATTCACGAACGCCTGCACAGCGGAAGGCATGTCCGGGCGGTGTTCGTCAATCCTCGGCAGGGAAGTGGTTCCCAGTATCCTTGCACCGGATTCGATTTCCCAAAGGATCTCGTCATTTTCCGGCGGACGTGCATCGTCCAGATAGTCAACGGTGACAAGATGGAGACGCCCCTCGCGACCATCGTAGGGGGCCACGGAAAACACCGTGCCCAGCCTGCCTCTCACCTGGACCGCTTGACCGACTTCGGGAATGTCAAGTATCTCAGCACACATCACCCTACCCGCCTCATTGACCCACCCAAAACTGAGGGATGATTTCGCAGCCAGGAAAAAAGAATGGAAAGCGACAAACCTGCAATGGAGGTGATAAAAGCGAGGGCGGCGCCACCAAGCAGATCCCGCAACGCTTGCGTGACATCGTTCACATCTTCAGAAACGAGACCCCCACTGGCAAGATAAATACCGCAAACCAGCCCGATGAATGTTCCCAAAATGCCAAGACCTGTCAGGTAATTCGGGACAGCGTCATACAGACGCATGTTCAGGTCCCGATAGAGAACATGCTCGTGCGTGAAAAAGAAGCTGGGGGGCTGTGTGTTGCGGATCTTCTGCCGGTCATCTGCATTCCGTGGAAAAATCAACGTCTCTCGAAATTCGGACCAGAGATGGGCCAGGGATCGGTTCCGAGCGATATCTTGATCGAACGCTTCAAACGACCCAATAAATTGGTCTTTCTCAACTCTGCGAAGCCGGAGAACTGCCCTCTTAATGTCGCGGAACAGTCGGCCCGACTGGAAATAGAACCAGATTAACCAGCCTACAAAGAAGCAACAAATCACTCCCGCCATTGTCCAGGCGCCATCCCATGAGGTGATCTGCCGGGAGATCTGCAAAAGAATCGTTTCCATAGTTCTCATCCTTTGCTCTGTGGCCAACACCCGTCAGGCGTGTATCGCCTGGAAATCTCATCGAATTGAACGGATTGGGGATCTGTAAAATAGGGAATACCGAAAGGCATTGGTAAGTTCGGATTTATATGGCGGACAAAAATCCGGTACATGGTCCGCACCGAACACAGGAACCGGCCCTCATCCAGGAGCGTCGCGTACACCTCGGCGGGAGATCGATCCACAAATCGTTCCGAATGCAACTCCGACAACACCTCCTGCCGTTCCGGTTCCGAGAGCGCCCGGTCCGGTTTCGGGCGGGGACGCAGGGGCTCCGGTTCGGATGCAGGCCGAATCGACCGATACAATGTGGATCGCGCCACCCCCAGCGCCCGGCACGCGCGGGACACGCCGGTCACTGGAGCCAATTCCTGGACCGATTCCATCAGGCTCTCCCGTCGTTCTCCGGCTTGTTGAGGGGGATTCCCAGCATCTCCGAAATTTTTTTTTGAAACTCGATGATCGTCTCCGCCTGGTGCAGACGTCGTTCCAGGCGGGCCACCTGGTTACGCAACCGTTCGTTCTCCTCTTCCAACGGACTGCGCTTCCGTTTCCGGCCCCGGTGGTCGTCCCGCAACGCTCGATAGGCCCCCTCCCGGGATTGTCTCCGCCAGTGGACCAGTTGGGAGGAATACAGCCCTTCCCGGCGCAGTAGCGCCCCGATCTGGCCCGGTTCCCGACACATCCGCCTCCCGGACAATTCGGACCTTGTACTCCGCCGTAAAGCGCCGACGAGTCGCTTCGCTCCTCTCCACTCCACTTCAGGACTCCCCCATCGCATTTCCCCGACCTTTCTTTTGACCTTGTCATCGTCTTCATTTTCAACCTCCGT
>JAKPRU010001142.1 GCA_029557025.1 Candidatus Omnitrophota bacterium
ATGGGGTCACCGGCGAGAACTTGGTCCATCTTCTCGAACGCCGCCTGGATAATGTGGTTTATCGTCTGGGTTTCGCCTTGTCGCGTACCCATGCACGGCAGCTGGTACGGCACAACCATGTTCTTTTGAACGGAAAACGAACCAATATCCCATCTGTTCTGGTCAAGGTGGGGGATGAGATTATGATTTGCGAGAAGGGCCAGAAGATGGTCGTAGTCCAGGAGTCCCTGCGCCTTGCCGAGTCGCTGGGCGCACCCGCATGGGTCAGCCGGGATGTGGAACGGATGGTCGGACGTTTGGAGCGTTTGCCTACTTTGGAGGAAGTTCAGCCTCCGGCCAGCCCGCAGCTGATCGTGGAACTCTATTCCAAGTAAAATTGCAGCGCCGATTCCGGCGCAAGACCGGATCGCACGAAGGTGATCAGAATGATAGATTTCAAGTCCGTTGTCATGCCCGGACGGGTGATCGTGGAAACCGATACCCTCACAGACCGATACGGCAAGTTTACCGTCGAACCGCTGGAACGTGGATTCGGCACCACGCTGGGGAATTCGCTCCGACGGGTGTTGATCTCCTCCATTCAGGGCGCTGCCGTTCGGGCCATTTGTATCACGGATGTGGCGCAGGAAGTGTCGGCCATCCCCGGCGTTGTCGAGGATGTTACCGATATCGTGCTTAACGTCAAAAGCCTTCGGGTAAAGAACCACCGCAACGCTCCGGTAACCCTTTTTCTGGAAGCCTCCGGGGAAGGAGAGGTGACGGCGGAAAAAATTCAGCCGAACCCCGATGTCGAAATCCTGAACAAAGATTTGCATATTGCCACCTTGTCCGAGGACGGTCGACTGGAAATGGAATTGTTTATCGATGTGGGACGGGGGTATCTGCCGGCCAATATGCGCGATCAGGAGCGATATTCGCAAAACACCATCCTGGTTGACGCCATATTCACGCCCATCGAACGGGTCCAATATATCGTCGAAAATGCCCGTGTGGGGGATGTAACCGATTACGACCGACTGATTCTTCAAATTTGGACGGACGGAACGGTCCGACCTGTGGATGCGCTCAGTTTCGCCTCTAAAATCCTGAAGGATCATCTGGTGCTTTTCATGAACTTCGAGGAAGAAGAACCCTCCGCCGCGGATCAGACAGGCGAGGGCGAGTCGGATCTGAATCCCCTTCTCTTCAAAGGTGTCGAGGAACTGAACCTCTCCGTGCGTGCCTTCAACTGTCTGAAAGCGGCCAATGTCAAGACCATCGGCGATCTGGTCCAGCGGAAGGAATCGGAGATGTTGAAATACCGGAATTTCGGCAAGAAATCCCTTACCGAAATCAAGGCGGTTCTGGCCAACATGGGGTTGACATTGGGAATGACCCTGCCCGAAGCAAGTCTGGCCAGTCGGCCATACTCCGAGGCATTGGAGACCATGGCGGAAGCCGCGGAAGCAGAGCAAGTGGAAGAGAAGTCGGAAAAGGAATCCCAAGAGGAATCCTGATCTCCAGTATTCTGAAGAATCCAGGATCAGGGAACCCGGAATCGAACAGGTTCAAATCACAAAGCGGGAATTATACCAATGAGACATCAAAAACGTGGAAGAAAACTAAACCTCAGTGTGGCTCACAAATTGTCGATGATGCGGAATCTCACGTGTTCCCTGATCCGACACGGGCGTGTGCGAACCACCGTGGCGAGAGGGAAGGAATTGCAGCGTTTTGTCGAGCCGCTCGTAACTCTGGCGAAAGAAGACACGATTCATCATCGTCGGCGGGTGGCCCGCCACGTGCACGACAAGCAAGATCTCCAGTCTCTTTTCG
>JAKPRU010001145.1 GCA_029557025.1 Candidatus Omnitrophota bacterium
AGCCTGATTGGCAAAGGACATATCCATCACGCTCGCCGGGTGTCCTTCCGCCGCCGAAAGATTCACTAGCCGTCCTTCCGCGAGTACAATGATCGACTTGCCGTTGCGGAGAACATACTCCTCGACAAAGGGTCGGAGTTCCCGCCGGGTCTTGGAGATCTTCGCGAGTCCCTGCAAGTCGAGTTCGACATTAAAATGTCCGGAATTGCAGACAATCGCGCCGTTTTTCATGTTCACGAAGTGCTCGGCGCGGATCACGGAGGTATTTCCGGTTACCGTAATAAAGATATCACCGATCTTGGCAGCCTGCCCGATGGGCATGACATCATAGCCGTCCAATACCGCCTCCAGTGCACGCACCGGATCGACTTCCGTAACGATAACACGCGCGCCCATGCCTTCGGCGCGCGATGCAGTCCCCCGTCCGCAATAGCCGTATCCGCATACGACAACCCGCGACCCGGCAATCAGTATGTTGGTTGCGCGCAGAATGGCATCCATGGTCGATTGGCCGGTTCCGTAGCGGTTGTCGAAAAAGTGCTTGGTCATTGCATCATTTACCGCGATGATGGGATAGCTCAGTACCCCGTTTGCCGCCATGGCGCGCAGGCGAATCACGCCGGTAGTGGTTTCTTCCATGCCGCCGATAATGTTCGGAAGGAGATCCTTGCGCGCTCCGTGGAGGACATTAACCAAATCTGCTCCGTCGTCCATGGTGACACGCGGCTTGGTGTCCAATACCGCATCGATGTGCCGGTAGTAGGTTTTGCTGTCTTCGCCTTTGATCGCAAACGTGGGAATACCGTAGTCCACCACGATGGAAGCCGCGGTATCATCCTGAGTAGACAGCGGATTGGAGGCGCAGAGCGCAACCTGCGCCCCCCCCGCCTTGAGCGTTCGCATCAGATTAGCCGTTTCGGTAGTCACATGCAGACAGGCGGCCATACGCAATCCCTGAAGCGGTTTCTCTTTCTCAAATCTCTCGCGGATCAGCCTCAAGACAGGCATGCTTCGCTCGGCCCATTCTATTTTCTTCTTGCCGGCGGGGGCCAAACTCAGGTCTCTGACATCATGCGGGGGATACTTCCTTGCCATACAACATTACTCCTTGGTTGAAGTGGGTTTTTCCAATCATGTAAAATCGATTTCGGAGGAATCGCCGACGTTGAGATGGCTCATTCGGCCGAACACAACGGCATTCTCCCCGACAATGGACTGCTCCAAACAGGTATTTCTTACGGTGGCGCCCTGGTTTACAATGCTGTCGCGAAGAACAGACCGCTCAATAGTCGAATTCTCCGCTACAGATACGAAGGGGCCGATAATGGAATGGTCGATAATCGCGGAATCTGCAATGTACACCGGATCGATAATGATGCTGTTTTCCTGCGAATGATGATAGCTTTTTGAGATCAGCAACTGCCGATTCGTGTCGAGCAGGGTTTCGCGCTCTCCGCAGTCCAGCCAGCCTTCAACCGGCAGCGGGCGCATTTCCGTGCCTCTTTCGAGCAGGAGTTCGAGCGCATCGGTCAACTGGAATTCGCCCTTCGTGGTTCGTTTTTCCTCCACGATGGTTTGGAGGCACTCCGCAAGCGGTCGAAGATCGGGTACATAATAGATTCCGACTATGGCCAGGTTCGAGGAGGGCCGATCCGGTTTCTCCACCAGTCGCACGACACGTCCGTTTGCGATCTGCGCAATTCCGAACCGGCGGGGGTCCTCCACGGGTTTCACGCCCAGCAGCGCGCATTTCGAGTTCTGCACCGGGCGCAGATCGGCGCGGAAAATCGTATCGCCCAGAATAATCAATGCAGGGCCGGGTCCGGTTTTCTGGGTTGCCAGATAAATCGCGTGTCCCAGTCCGAGCAAATCTTTCTGTTCCACGTAGGTTGTTTTATACGAATAGTGAGAACGCACATATTCCTGGACCATTTCCCCGCGATACCCCACCACGAGGACCAACTCATCAATCCCAAGGGGTTGTAACTGATCCAGAATATGCCCAATGATCGGCTTTCCCGCAACCTGTAACAACACCTTCGGTACAGTGTGTGTGTGGGGTCGGAGACGTGTTCCCTGCCCGGCTACCGGAATAATGGCTCGCATGATCGGGATCTCTCGCACAGTCAAGTTCTTATGCACCAACGTATCATGCCCTCTGGGAAGACTCAAGCGGAGCGCAACTTGAGAAGCATCCGACCGATCAGGAGTCCGATTGCGGAAATTGTTTCCAGGAGCGCAGACAAAGGCTTGCCGGCTGGTCATTCAAGGACACGACAGTTTCATCGTCTTTGTAATTTACCGGATGGTCACCAATCCCACCGGCGGTCTCAAATCCTTTTGCCCGGAATGATATGCTACGGGACTTGTGTCCGATACTTATTCCAATAGCCGGATGATGGTGAGTGAATGTTCATTGATCCTGATCTGCTGCTCCTGATCCCCGACCCCAGTCCCCGCTCCGAAATGGACATCTTCGATTCCATGGAGGCGTATCGACGTTCCATTGCCGAATGGCGAGATCTTCTATCTCTGTCCGTAGCTTCCTTTCACGAGTTCATGCAGACGACCTTCGGGTCCGACCCGATGATTCTCCAGCGGCGCACCGCGCTGTATCTCCGTGCCCTGGAGTGCGCCTGCACATCGCTTGATTCGCAGACCCAAGTCTGGCTGGTTGGATGCCCATCCCGAATCAACTGGGAGGGCCATCATGTCGATCACCAGGGCGGCTGGTATAACGCCACAACCGACGAGTCCGAAATGACGGCTGTCGTTGCCCCCCGCACAGATGCCGTTGTCCATATCCGAAACACGAATCCTCGGTTCTCCGAGATATCCTTTTCCCCGGCTGACCGGGCACCGGTCGGGAAAGGAAAAACGACTTGGGCGGACTATGTGAAAGGATCCTTTCTATCGGTCCTGGACCGATTCCCCGGCATCGAACCCAAAGGAGCGGATTTGTTCGTGGCGGGTGATATCCCCATCGGAACAGGACAAAGTTCATCCCATGCGTTGTGTGTGGTCTCCGTGCTCGCTGCTGTGGCGGTGAACGGCCTGCGGTTGACAAAACGAAAGGCGGTGATCTGCGCTCAAGAGGCGGAATGGTTTGCCGGGAGCCGTACCGGCCTTGGCGACCAGACCACGATGATCTTCGGCAAGCGTAACCGAATTATGGCGTCTCCGGTGATCGAGGAAAACACCATCGCCCCGACCTATGTTTCCTTTCCACCTCATTATATTCCGGTGATCGTTGATTCGTTCACATCTCATCAACTTCAGGGCGCTCAGAGTATCGGTTACAGCGGGCGGGTTTTCGCCTATCGAATCGCCTTCCCGTTTCTTCTGAATGCGCTGCTCGAAGTGGGAGCCGATGCCCAGACTGTGGCCCGGACACGGTACTTGGCGGACATCCATCCGGACCGCTTCCTGCCGGAGTTGATCTATCGCGCTCTGCTTCGCTTGCCGTGCTCGATTCGTTTCACCGAAATTGAAATCCATATTGATCGAATTCAAAACAGTCTTAAGAGAATCGGTCGAGATATAGACATTGATGTAAAATCTCTCCGCGAGACCTATTTCGGCAACCGGCCCTGTCCTGACAGCATCGACCTGCGCGGCGTTGCCCTCTATGGGCTTTCGGAATGCCGAAGAAGTACCCGATGGGCGCGGCTTCTGGCCGAGGGACGTTATGATGAAGCGGCAAAGCTGGTCAACCTGGGACATGATGGGGATCGCATCATCGAAAAAGATTCACGTGGGAATTACGCACCCAAACGGCACGATATATCCGATGAGTATCTTCAGAATCTCATAGCGGATCTTCGCTCCGGTGATGAACAGCGAGTCCGAAATGCGCAGCTGGAATATCAGACCGGCGCGTATGGCGCGGGGCATCCGCTGCTGGACCGAATTGTGGATG
>JAKPRU010001163.1 GCA_029557025.1 Candidatus Omnitrophota bacterium
CCATGGATCCGACGGAATAACACTCAAATACTTGATCGGCTCCGTCAGCTGGTCCAGACTGTCCGGATAACGTGTGTTGTCGAGGAAATAACAATCCAAACCGATTTTCAGCGCTTTCAGATCGCTCTCACATCGGCTCAGGCTGTCCTTCGCCTGTCCGGACAGGAGTTGTTGAGAGATCGTTTTCAGCAGCGAAAATGCAGTAAAAATCCTTTCCATTCCCGATTCCGAATAAGACCATCGAATCAACCGATCTTCCTGTGCCACAGCAACATCCACAATCGGGAATGTCTCGTCCCCCAGAAACGACAGGTCCAGCGCCCCCGTGGCTTGTCCCCCTCCGAATGCCTTTTGGAGGTTCATCATTATGGAGATATAGGTCGCCATTCCGCGCAGATCGGTAACGGTGATTGCGCTGTTCGCGGGGGGCATGTTGGATAGCGCTTTGCCATAGCGGCGGCTTTCCAGAATCGACAATTTCTTCTCCGGTTCCTTGACCGCTGCCAGGTATCCTTCCGGGGTGTTGCTGATGGTCAGGAATCCCTTATTCACTCCATAAAACAGCGCCATGTCCGAATTGGGAATCTGTGCCCGGCTGTAGGTGGTCCCCTCCACTTGCATCTGTTCAGGAGTCACTTCCCACAAAAGAAGCAATTTCGGCATCAGCTCGGCGAGTTTTTTCTCATCTGCTGCTTGCAGAAAAACCGTCATGCGCTCCCCCTCCAATCCCAAAGCGAATTCATTTCCGATAGATGGAAACAGATCCTTTTCAAACGAAAAGCCCAGCATCATCTCGAATGCCTGGACACCGGCATTCAGCCCTTCCAGCGCTTTCTGCCCGCCAATTGTCTGGATCAGGTCCTTCCAGTTCGCCCAGAGTTCACTCACGGATCCCAGGGACATATTCATCACAAAGTCGGATTCGGGCGAGAAATAGTCCATTCGTGTCAATTCTCCGGGGTGGAAAAAGAACTTCAACAGCCCATGGACGGGACCGTCAAATCCCACAATCTGTTCCCGGAAGAATCCTCGATGATCAATGTAAGTGCGCAAATAATAAGAAGAGGCGTTATCAATTCCGATTTTACCGAGGAGGGCCGCAGGGTCCGAATTTGGATTAGAGGACCGCATGATGTCCTGAAGGATAGCGACGACCTTGTTGGCATCCACCCAGGCCAGCGACAAGTCCCCTTTCTGGAACAGGCCCACCAGAGCCGGATAAGTTTCGGTGGAAATGAATCCCGCCGGTTCCTTTTGCGTTCCTTGATCGATGGTTTTCGCCGCCAAGTCCGGTTCCCCCAGGCAAAGGAGAAACACACCCGGCATAGTCGTTGCGGAGATTTCGGGTTCTCCCGATGCCGACAGCACAACAATTTCGGCCCCTTTATGGGTGAAAGATTTTAACGGGTTTCCTGGATTGCTCTCCTCCAGAGATTTCTTTGTTGTGGCAACAATGTTCTTAAACTCCCCTTCGGGATCTTCGACGGCAAGCACAATGGAATGAGAAAGTCCTTTCGGGAACCCCAAAGCCGGATCGAAGTTCAGGCCGATCCCCAGCACAGCGTCTTTCTTGATCGCCCGGATAAAGTTGAGCGGATCAACCCGCGTACGACTGACCACAGTCTTCTTCCAAATCTCTGTCATTTCGGCCCGCATCGACTGCATTCCCACGCTGTCCCAGACTTCATAGAAGGCCGTCTCGTGCGCGGCCTCCTGAATCCCCTGAACATCCTTCACAACCAAATAAGACATGGTGTTCTGGGGAAGGAATCGATCCAGGGAAGAAATCTCGCACCGACTTCCAGGGGCACAGAGTGTCAGCATCAGTACCAGGCAAGCGATCATTTTGTTGCGGGAATGAGACATCATGGTTCTCCCAATCGGATGTTGAAGTGGTTTTGCGGTTTATTCGAATCTCTTTGCGAGAAAAAATGAGACCAACGATATCGGGACTCTTTTTCTTTCGGCAATCGGACTCTCTCCAGACACAAGGTTATCAAAAGATTCGCTGATTGTCCGAGGTTCGCTGCGGTTTTCGTCGATAAACAGGATCAAACCGCGTCCGGGCCACGTTCTCCCGTACGAATCCGATAGACTTCGCTCAGATCGGATACAAAGATCTTCCCGTCGCCGATATTCCCTGTTCTGGCAGTGGTCATCAACGTATCCACAACCTGTTGGGCCATGTCATCCGTAACAACCACCTCAATTTTGACCTTGGGCAACAGATCAACCACATACTCACTTCCCCGGAACAGCTCCTTGTGTCCTTTCTGCCTGCCGAATCCCCTTACCTCGCTGATTGTCAACCCGACAATGCCGATTTCGGTCAGGGCGTCCCTTACCTCATCCAGCTTGAACGGCTTGATAATAGCCTCAATTTTCTTCATTTACTTGCCTTTCTGCCAGCCGAAGTGAGGTGCGTGGACGGTATGGATATTGTGAACGGAGTGGACTTTTGTTTAATACCCATTCACCCAATCCTGCCGTACTTTTGCGTCAGCTCCACGTTTTGTTGCATCTCGTGCGGTCTGTCTTTCATAAAAAATCCGACACAAACCGCATCGGTCCGTTTGATGTTTTCAAAAGCGGATTTGAAAGCCTCTTCGGGGTTGTTTCTTCCGGCAGCCAGAATCTTAAATGCAATGGTCGGTTTTTCCAGTTGCCGAATGGCGGCAAATGCCTTTTCGCGGTCCTCGGCCAAGTATTCCTCACTCCGGTCCGAGAGGTTGTAACAGCACTGCATGTAGAAATCGACCGGCCAGCCTTTCTCCTGGATTAGGAGCAAAACATCGGGACGGTGTGATCCCGCTCCGACCGACATGCCTCGTTCCCGGA
>JAKPRU010001167.1 GCA_029557025.1 Candidatus Omnitrophota bacterium
CGACTCCGACCCCGCAGGTGACACCTCTCCCTGGGACGCCGACTCCACAGATGACACCGTCTCCACAAATGACCCCATCTCCAGAGATTACACCGTCGCCACAGGCAACAGCTACACCGTTTTGCCCGGTGCCCGAAAAACTCGAACCGTTCTACGTATTCGAGTTCAACAGCGAGACAGAGTTTGTGCCGTTCCCCGGCGGATTTGTCTCGCTTCCCCCCGGCCAGGTTACAGTCGGGAACATCCCGACTTCAACCGGCGGTTTCACGGATGGATTCGGATGCACTGTCACGAACACACCGGGAGCATTGATGCTCCTGTTGCTGCCGACCCTGGAAGTCGGCGATCACATGGTGATTATGCGGGTCTCCGTGAAGGCGTCCGGTGCCGGATCTCAAATCGCCCTGGCGGCGATGGACGGGTCGTGGGACGGCTCCATTGCGACGTTCATCCCCGCGAACAGCGCGAATTATATGGATGAATACAAGCGGATGGTTCTGGTAATGGATCCCCCCGGAACCACGATCATGCCCATTCTTCAGGTATTCAACAATCAAGGACATGTCGCCGAGCAGGTGTTCTTTGATCGATTGGAACTGTACCTGGTTCCGAAAACTGAAAATCCATTCTATGATCTGTTGAACGGGTACTGATCTTCCGACAGATCGTACTGAGTTGAACCTTGCTTTCTCCCCCGGTTTCGGGGGAGAATTTTTTTAAGCAAAAACAAAGGAGCGATCCATGATGAACAGGCCATTTCATCCGACCCGCAGAGAGTTCCTGGGCCTGGCTGCCGGAGCCGCCGCGAGCGTGTTCTCCCGTCCCGGTTTCGCGGAGAGCAGAGCCAAGCCGCTCAATTTCCTGCTCATTATGGCAGATGATCTGGGGGCGAAAGATCTGGGCTGTTATGGCAGCGGCGATCACAGAACTCCGCACCTGGATGCGCTGGCGCAGACCGGAATGCGGTTCGAGACCTGCTGGGCAACCCCGCTCTGTTCCCCGACCCGAGTCGAGTTAATGACCGGTCGGTATGGCTTTCGGACTGGCTGGTACAACTTCTTGGGCCGCGAAACCACTCCCATGGATCATCTGCAGCCAGATGAGATCACGTTCGCGGATGTTCTCCGATCCAAAGGCTATGCGACCGGCCTGGCGGGGAAATGGCAGCTGGGGCTTATCACAAAGCAGCCCACCATGATTTTCGACAGCGGATTCGATGAGTATTTTACCTGGGCATGGAAAGAGGGCGGTCTTCCGAAGGACGCGAAATTCAATGGCTCTCCTCGTCAGCGCTATTGGCATCCCGCCATTATCGAAAACGGAAAGCATGTGCCTACCACGCCGGATCAGTACGGTCCCGACCTGTACAGTGACTGGATTGTGCGGTTCATCGAACGTCACAAAGAAGGGCCGTTCCTCGCCTATTACCCGATGTGCCTGGTCCATCCGCCTTGGGACCCCACACCGGACCCGTCCAGCCCCACGGGTAAAACCGAAGGCGGGCTGAAACCCAATGTGGAATATATGGATACGATCATCGGGCGGGTTGTGAACGCGCTGGACCGCCTTGGCCTGCGAGAGAACACCGTTGTGTTCTTTACCGGCGACAATGGAACGGCCCGGGATGGCAAGGGGACAGTTACAGAGCGGGGCGTGCGGGTTCCGATGATTGTAAACTGTCCGGGGATTGTGCAATCGGGTCTCGTAAGCCGGGAATTGATCGACCTCTCAGATATGCTGCCCACCCTGGCCGAGCTGGCCGGAGCGGCTCTGCCGCATGGAGTCAACATAGACGGCAGGAGTTTCGCTCCTCTCCTCCGCGGGGAACAGGGGAATCCGAGAGGGTGGATCTTTTCGTACCTGGCTTATGAACGCATGATTCGAGACAAGCGCTGGCTGCTGGAAGGTGACGGTCGATTGTACGACTGTGGTGAATGCAGGGACGGATCGGCCTATCGCGATGTGACACACTCGGATGATCCCGAAGCGCTTGCGGCGCGGAAGCGGTTCATGGAGATTTTGAACCACATGCCTGCGCCGAAAAAGCCGGGGCAAAGTCCGCCCGGGAATTAAAAGCGGGCGTGCAGACAGTTTCCGACACATCAGGACTGGCGGAGTTCCGTGATGCGCAATGGTTTATCGGCAATATCAAGGTTACGCACGGTCTTTACAAACCGTCCACATTGCCCATGAATTATGATGGCAATGGATCGGGATCGGCATCCTTTCCTCCGAATGTCCCCGGTTGGGATACCTGAATCTTCATTCAACGGTGGGTCATCTTCTAACCGACAGGTGGGGCAATTTCCAAGCGGACTGTGCACTCAAAAGCCTTGCCCTTTCCCCCCAGCATATCCAATCAAAGCATTATTCTCCTTTCTCCGGTTCCCAGGAAAGAAATTTCTCATCCAGTAAGGCAATGTCATCGACAAGAATATGCCCCCACGTATCGGAGTCCTGATCCACAATCTCAATCCGACCTTCCTTGCCCTGAACCCCACGAAGATCCCAGACCACGGTTCGGAGGACCTCATCCCGCTGTCCCGATGCCGAAAGCGCCGGCTGACCGTCCACGTACAGATTCAAAGCCGTTCGAAACGGAATATCGCCTCCACCGATTCGGAATCGAAGGAACTCATGATCGATACTGAAAGTCGCCGACCGGAGGATGCCTTGGGCAGAATCGCTCGAATCAAGATAACTGTTCACTAGAAAATCCCCCTGCTGGTGCAGAATCGGCTGCTGGCCGGGAAATGCGCCGAGCGCGGGACCGTTGCCGAATGCCGTTCCCTCTGTAGACCATCCGTGATACGTTCCGTCCTCAAAGTCGAAGTATTTTCCCGGCGGGCGGATCATCTGACGGATGGAATCCACGGCGATCCAATTCTCCGGCGACCGATCACTGATTTCGAGATGTGCCCTCTGTCCGCGCCAGGGATGCACAGGCCACTCCACAAAGGTCCATCGGTCCGGGTTCCCTGGATGCGCCGTCTTGACCACGCGCCACCCCTGCCGACCCTGCGGGACCGGCTTTAATTCCTGTGGCATCAGATAATAAAACATATTTCCTCGAAGCGATTCCCCGCCCCAATGATGAAAATGCTCCACTTTACGGGCCGGATCGATTCCCTCCGCAGTAAACCGCAATTCCTCGAAAACCATCAGGCTGACATAACATTCCGTGGCAGAGCCGATCCCCGCAACGGAGAACTGAAGAAGGTCCCCTTCAATTCGAAACTCCGGCAGGACGACAGTCCCGATACCTTGTGACAATCCGGTAGACAGGGCACAGACACCATCGACCGGAACAGGTCGGGTCCAGGCAACACAGACCCCCTCGCCCACTATCTGTGACCCAAGCGGTAGCCCCTCCTCAAAATCCCAGTACTCACCGGCCAGGCAACTCAGGCGATCCTCAACGGCATTCCGCCAACGCGCGCGCTGCTCCGGGGATGGTTCCGGCTTCGAATCACACGCAATGATCGACCAGAGCAGATCATGCTCTCTTCCGGCCCGCAACAGGCGTTGGGCAGCGATATCCCGTATCTCTTCCACCGAGACATCCGTCGGTCTGAGAAACACGGTGCAGGTATCGCCTGTGCGCACTTCATAAGATGTGGAAACCAGCTCC
>JAKPRU010001181.1 GCA_029557025.1 Candidatus Omnitrophota bacterium
CCGATGTAGATGACATTGAGGGCATCTGTCCGGCTCTCGCAATCCGGCAGAAGAACTATTCCCGGAATCCGCGATCTACGGTCGGAACAGTAACGGAGATCAATGACTATCTGCGTCTTCTGTATGCCCGCATCGGCACAACTTATTGCCATGTCTGCGGGCGGGCGGTCTCGAAAGACACGCCCGAGAGCATTGCCGATTTCCTGATGTCGTTACCGAGGGGACAGCGACTCTACCTTTGTATGCGCCTTGCCCTGCAGGATCCCGCGCGGCCGCAGGCCGGAAACAGTCGCAAGGCACCGAAGAAGGAGTCGCGAAACCGACCGGAAGACACTCTCGCCGTCATGCTGCCCGGTCTCCAGCAGCAGGGCTTTATCCGACTCCTTATCGGAGGAAAACTCGTGGACCTGTCGGAGGCGGTGGACGCGCTGACGAAGAGCCCGAGCAAAGAAGCACACGTCGTCGTCGATCGTCTCGTCGTGCAGGAGGACATACGGAAACGACTCGTGGATTCCATTGAAGTCTGCAGCCGCGAATCGGAAGGGCACATCGACATCATCCTCCTTTCGGATAATCCGGAATCGCTCGAGCAGTGGCTCAAAACCGAGCATTCTGACATTCGATGGATGCGCCACCCGGCCGGCATCCTGCTTCGGTTCAGCGAGGCTTTCGAATGCCAGCTATGCCATGTGGCCTACCAGGAACCCGAACCCCGGCTGTTCTCCTTCAACAATCCGTTCGGAGCCTGTCCCGAATGCCAGGGCTTCGGAAACACGCTGACCCTCGATTTCGATCGGATAATTCCGGACAAATCCAAAACTCTTGCGGAAGGGGCGATTCATCCCTGGACAAAGCCGCGCTTTCGCAATCTGCACACGCGCCTGATGCAGTTTGCCGAACGGGAAGGGATTCCGACAGATGTGCCCTGGAACGAACTGCCGGAGCCGGCCAGAGAAGTCATCACAAAGGGCCGTGGGCACTTTCCCGGCATCCTGGGATTTTTTGAATATCTGGAACAGAAAAAATACAAGATGTATGTGCGCATCTTTATCAGCCGGTACCGCGGGTATGCCACATGCCTTGCCTGCCATGGGGAGCGGCTGCGGCAGGAAGCCCGCGATGTCCTTATCGGCGGCAAATCCATCACCGAAGTCACACGGATGACCATTGCGCAGGCTTCGGACTT
>JAKPRU010001194.1 GCA_029557025.1 Candidatus Omnitrophota bacterium
GACGGCACAACGACGGAAGTCAAAGAGAGTGGTGAGGCTATTGTGCATGGAGTCCAGGCAGATGTGACGATCCCGGATTCCAATATCGACGCGAAGTATCATTTTGAGTATTTTCTGAAACTAGAGGATGGGGTTTGGAAAGTAACAGGGGCCGTTCTCAGTGATTGAGTCGGCTCCATTCCGCGCCGTAACGGTTGATCGGTTTCTTTTCACACGAAGGAGTTTTGTTATCCAGGAGTACAAGCAGCATGTCCGAAGGCCCTGTTGAGTTCTCCGTCGAATCCAAGTCGGAGGGAGAGCGGCTGATCCTGTTTGTTTCGGGATATCTGGATTGGGAGAGCGCGCAGAAACTTCGCGATCATTTGTATCAATGCCAAATCAAGAAAACCGTGGTTGTTGACCTTGCGAAAGTTTCCAGTGTCACGAGTGGGGGTCTAGCGGTTTTGATCGATATTCATTCGATGCTTTCATTGCGGGGGTCTGCACTGGAGATTCGGAATCCCACTCCCACGGTCTACAATGTATTCCGACTTGCTCATCTTGAGGATTTTCTTCACGTCCAACCGAACGAATAATGCGGGCTGTCATGGGAACACCTTGACGGAGGTTGCTCACATTTGTTCCAGGGAAAGATCTTGTGCGGCTGTCGAGGTGTCTTGTGGTATCGGTCAACCCCCACCTGACCTCCCCCGATCTTCGGGGGAGGGATTACCCCTCTTGCGCTTCCCTCCGAAGATCGGGGGGAATACAAGGGGGGTTGAGTTTGTCTTTGCGATGAACGCGAAATCAGTTTGGTTGTACTCCCCGTCAACCCCCACCTGACCTCCCCCGATCTTCGGGGGAGGGAACGGTCAAGCCAGCCTATGTCCCATACGTATTAACATAGGATGCCGTCATTCCCGGGGTCTCCCTTGTGAATTACAGGAACGTCCTGTGGTCGGGGAACAGAGAATCTCGTTTATGGCCCTGGGTTTTCGGGCCACGAGCGCGATGTAGGGAGCAAAATCCGGCAGGAGGAGGGCAAGGCACCGCGAAAGCCTTTTTTCACCCCAGGCTTTCTGAAGTATGTCCAAGTGTTGACGGCGCAGATAGTGAGCAAGATCGATCTGGCAAGCGAGATAGACACTGTCGGCATCCCCGCCTACGTATTGTCCGGACAGGTCCGGTTTGCGATACAGGAAGTCCGGGAACGGGCTGCGGAGTTTATGAACCGTGTGTTTCAGGTTGGTCGCAAGCCACTGCCATGCCTGGTCCCGTGTCTCGGCAAAGACCGGCCTTCCTTTTCCACGGAGGAAAAGAGAAAAGAGGTCCCGGAGAGGGAAGAACGGCGAGCAGAGGTTGGGGGAATGAAGCATCAGGATGCCGCCCGGTTTCAGGATTCGAATGAATTCCGTGAGAACCGCAGGGACATCGGCCACATGCTCGATGAATTCGAATGCTACGACGGCCCCAAATGTCGCCGACGGAAAGGGAAGGCTTTCGGCATCGGCGGCCACGAAATCGGCCTCTCCATGTTGTCCGCCTTCCTGAAGAAACAAGGAAGAGATGTCCACGCCGGCCGTGTTGTATCCTGCTCGGGAGAGTAGGACTGTGGAGAATCCGGTTCCGCAGCCGACATCCAGCACACGCGCCCCTGGGGGAATCCAGTGTCGAACCAGAGTCAGGAACTGCCGATGATAAGGTTCGTCATGGGTCCGGAGGTCCCGGAGATAAGAGCGGTTGGTTTCGAAGTACTGTCGGAGCGCCCGGCGGTTGTGGGGATCGGGAGCGAATTGCGTATCAATCTGCAAGACGGATATTTGTTTTTGAGGGCGCGGAGAGACAGAACCGGCTCTTGCGCGGAAGCGTCTGCGACGAAATCCGGCTGGTAGTCGGTTCATTGAGGTTGTTCGGTGACCATGACGTTGATATCTCTCCAATTCAAAGACGGCCCGATGCCCTCACGATCCAGATAGAAGCGCAGCTGATAGATCATAGGATACGGGGGCGTTTCGATCAGCAGATTGACATCCACGTATTTGCCGGTGCGGACATTCTCGGGAAGATAGACATTATGTCGCCCCGGAAGTTCCGCGATCTCGCCGCCCGGAGCATGGTACAGCCATTTGTAGCAAAGACGATAGCTCTGCTGGGGCGGTGTTCCCTTCGGGTTCCAGGTATCCCATCCATCGTTTCGCAGCCGGACGGTGGCCTGAAATGTCTGTCCGACGGAGAGACGCTGGGGAACATTGTGATCGATATACTGGGCGATGGACTCGTTGGACCCGCCGAGGTTTTTCCGCAACAGGAAGAAGAACGTGTATGGGTCAACGATTTCATACTGATTGGGGAATAGCCGTTCGAGTTCTTTTACCAGGAGAAAGATAATCGTGGGGGTAGTGAGGGTGCAGCGATAGATTTGGAACGCCGGTTTTTCCTTTGGATCATGATCTCGAATGGTTTGGATCATGTTGCCGATGGGTTCCTCCATCCGGTGGGAGAGATGATCGGTGTATTGGAGGAACGGGATCAAGTGCAGAGAAAGCGGTTCAAAGAACGGTCCAGCGGTGCCGACACCATGAGGGGAGAAGTCGAAAAAGGCCTCCTGGAGAGGTTTGGAGATATCGCCTGCGTTGCCGTTATCGACCAGCCCGGTGATTTGAATATCGAACTGCCGATAGAGTACACGATTATGTGTGACCCAGATATCCAGGCCGCTGGGGAGGCCGGAGTGAGGGCGATTGCCTTCGAGGAGAAAGCCGGGATTGATCAGCCCGGCGCCGGACCGACTACCGACGAAGAAGTCATTGCCGGTGCGCGTGAAATACAGGTAATTGAACACCTGCGGGAGCCGGTCGGATAAGGTCGGGTTGATGCCCCAGGCAAGGGGGACACATCCCCGACAGGCATCATCCCATAAAGTTGGAACCGACTGGGCCAGCCAGGAGGCGGATTCGAAGTCTCCCATGTAGAAGAGGAGGTAGACCTTTTTTTCCAGATTTCTCGGTTTCGGGATG
>JAKPRU010001204.1 GCA_029557025.1 Candidatus Omnitrophota bacterium
AACGGCAATCCCGGCAACCTGGAAAGGAAGCCGCAGACGGATCTGATTACCGTGGGCTCTCCCAAATCGACGGCCAGCGAGGCCTACCGGGGCATACGGACAAGCCTGCTCTTTTCCGCAGCCGACGCGGCGCCGCAGACGATCCTGGTAACGAGCGCCGCCCCATCCGAAGGAAAAACGATCACCGCCGCCAACCTCGCCATTACCATGGCGCAAGCGGGCAATCGTGTCCTGATCATCGATTGCGATCTAAGACGACCAAGACTCCACCGGGTGTTCAATATCCCCCGGGATCGAGGGATCGCGAACATCCTCGTGGGCAGCTGCACGATCAACGAGGCCATTGTCCACTCCCAGATCCCCGGGATCGACGTGATCCCCTCGGGGCCTGTCCCTCCGAATCCCTCTGAAATGTTGGGTTCGAACGCCATGGCCGAACTCATGAAGGGTCTTCGCGGCCGGTATGATCTGATCATCACCGACTCCCCACCGGTGACGGCAGTCACGGATGCGGTGATCCTGTCGAGACTCGTTGATGGTGTCCTGCTTGTGATCAAAGCTGGAGAAACGCACCGGGAAATCATTCGGAACGGAATCGACCTTCTTCAGCATGCCAATGCCCACATCCTCGGGGCGATCCTCAACGGCGTGGAGATGGGGCGCGACAGTTACTATTATTACCAATATTACTACTATTATTACGGGGAGGACGGCGAAAAGCAAAAGAAGGTCCGACGCAAGAAGCGGTCGCAGTCTTCTGACCACAGCACCGGGAAAGAGAGAACAACCGAAAGAAAAATGAATGCCTAATTGTCTGAAATCCTGAGCTCTTGGAGATTGCATGATTGTCTTCCAAGAGACAGGAAACGGTGGAACAACGCTGATCCATCCTGCAGCGCATCAAGACAAACCTCCCCAACTGGCTCTAACTTCCTGCAATACGAACCCAAAAGTCATTCTCTCCGGTATAATGCTGGACATAGAAAAGATTATTATATTAAAATATATTTAAATTTGGCTTGATTTTGTTCCCGGAGTGTTCTTTAATGGCCCATCTCTCTCATCCCAGTCCCGGCCAG
>JAKPRU010001205.1 GCA_029557025.1 Candidatus Omnitrophota bacterium
CCGCTCCATCCATGGCTTTCCGCAGGAGGATGGCCGTATTCCATTCTTTTCTGGGGCTTCCGTTAATCGCAATCATCTTCATCTGCAGTCCCTCCAATTCTTTTCTCCCTCAAGGCAATATTCACCCGGCAACTGAACATATGAAAAGTCTCAATCTGCATTCCGGATATTTGAAGCGGGCATCCGTTTTCTCACGCCAACGCTATATCACACCGGCACCATATCTTATTCGTTTCATTGCCGGATCAATAGGAAACTAGTCCCGCCGCCAGTCACTCAACTGTTCCGAAGGCGGCGCCAGCCGGAGAGTTCCCTTCCTCAACGTATCGTAATTCGAGGCCGAACAAGAATTACACTTCCCATTAGGCAAAAGGTATCAGTTATATCGACAACACAGCACCGCCCGATCGTCCCGCGGCTACAAATCAAGACATCGCCAATAGTTGGATCACATCTCGATCGGAACCTAACTCCACTAACTCCATCCTCGATGCTAACAAATGGGGGGACAACAGCGCATTTTACGAGCCAAGCGGCCGATCACCGTCGACCTGAGGACCTGTGGAGATGCCTCTCCGTCTTTTCGGGGGTGGCTGGTCCGGGGAGCCCTAGGGTGGACGGGAGCTGTCACAGAAAGGCGATCATACCGAATGTGAACCGCGAGGGCGGCGGGGATCTGAAACCCATATCTACCGCTGAGAGATCGATCGTCGAGCCCAGAGTTCCGGAGGGGGCCAGCGAGAGAGGGGAACGGGGTGAATCGAACGCAGTAGGTTTGTCCTTTGTCCTCCCTGCAAAGAGAACAGACCCCCTTCCTTATTGCCGCTCGGTACGGAAGCGTTTGGAGCGTAGCGCAGGGTCCTGAAGCAAGGAGAGCGGCACAGGGAAAAGCAAAAAGGTGGGGTGCTCGCGGGGAGGAAAGAGGGAAAACCGTTACCCCCGATGGGAAGCGAGGACGGGCGAGACCGGAACCAAGAGCTGCGGCGATGGCTTTATCAAAAATAGCCTGCTGAACAGCCAAATCGGCTGTTTTCGGAGCAAGCTATTCCACTTGTATCTTTATGCCCAGGCGTTTTTCCAGCAGCTCG
>JAKPRU010001219.1 GCA_029557025.1 Candidatus Omnitrophota bacterium
ACTGGCGTACAGCGAGACGACGGCATTTCCGGCGGATAAACTTTCCGCAAAGAACATGGCGGCGAAACTGGTTATTTCCACAATCAGCGATGTGCGGAATACAATGTTCATGTCGGGGATGACACCATTCCCCCTGACCCATTGGGAGGTCTTGGCCCCGGCGATGAAAAAGCAATCTGCGGAACATGAGCGCATTGCCGGTCACAAACCACGGGGACCGTTCAAACACTATTGGGGAGAATGGAGCCGATACGTCAGCAAGGATCAGCCATACAGTCTTTTCCTTGCGACCGGGATACCGTTTGAGGTGACCGAGACGCCCGCGCAGGATGGGTGGACTTTCCTGTCCGATTCCGACGCGCAGGCGACGGCAGCGGGCGATCTGCGGTCCGGCGGGACGCGGTTTGTCATTCGACCTGAAAGCGGCGTCGCGATTGAGGGGGCGATTTCCATTGCGCAGGATTTGCCGTCTCTGTTTGCGTTCAGGAAAGAGATTCTTCCGCAAATGGGAGAGGTTCCTTATGTGGAAGACGAAAAGCCGGTGGTCTGCGCCTGGTATCCGACCGCGCGCGCCGCGCTGCTGTGGAATCTTTCGGAGACGAAGGAGACTTTCACGCTGAAATTCGGTTCGGCCCGTCGGGACGTGGAGATCGATGGCTTGGATTCCGGGCTGCTGACGGATATCGGATGAAATCGGAGCCGGGGTTAGCCTCACCCCCCGGCCCCCTCTCCAAGGATGGAGAGGGGGAGAAGAGACTGCCTGTGCGGAAGGGGATGGGACGAATAAGATAAACAAAACGGAATGAAACAAATAAGACCAATAGAACGGAATAGGACGAGTAAAACGGATGGAAAGTAATGGAACGAATAAGATAGATACAGCCGATGATTCTTTATTGGAGGATGCGATGGCAGCGCGTGGAATTCTCTACTATGGAACCAATCAGTATTCGGTTGTGATCCTGAGTTTGTTGATCGCGATGATATTCCCTGGAGGATTGCCCATGGCCGCTCTTGTGCCGTCACTAATCATGCCGGATATGGCGTCCTACCTGCCGCAACATGATTTCATTTATGAGCGCGCGCCGGAACGCTGGCTGGACGGGATTCCGCTGGCGAACGGGGAGATCGGGGCAATGATCTGGGGAACCGGCAATCCCTGGAAAATCACGCTGGATAGTTACGCCGCCTGGGAAACACGGGAGGTTCCGGTCGATCCGGAAAAATACAACTACCAGTGGGTGCGAAAAGCGGTCGCGGAGAATCGGGAGAAGGAAGTCTGGGACACGATGTTCCCCAGCAGTTCCCAACACAGGACGGACGGCAAACTCCAGACCGATGTAACCCGTCTCCCCATGCCTCGGATTGAATTCAATTTCGGCGGAGATGACGAATCGAAAGCCTTCGAGTCATTCACTGCGCGTCTTCGGCTTCATGAAGGCATTGTGGAAGGGGAATTGAAGATTCAGGGACACAACATTCCGTGGAGAGCGTGGACACAGAACGGGAAGCCGCTTCTGGTGATGCAGTTCGACGGGCTGTCCAAGGATGAAGCCCCCGCGATTCGGGCCACGCTGGACCATCTCAATGACGGCGCGAAGAAGACGCTGTCCGATTGGGGATATCCACCGGCAGAGATTCGGGAGATGACCGGGGGTAAGGTTCTGTATCAGCGTTTCCCCACGGG
>JAKPRU010001259.1 GCA_029557025.1 Candidatus Omnitrophota bacterium
GAATGATGAAATGGAAGATGAGGATGAAGAATGAATCGACCGTTAATCGTCTGGTATATTTCGGGGCATGGATTCGGACATGCAACCCGTGCCTGCGGCGCCATTCAGGAAGTACCTTCCGAAATCGACATTGAAATCGTAACCAGCGTTCCCCGTTGGCTTTTTGATTGCTCCCTGCATCGCCCGTTCACCTATCGGGAGATGCTGCATGATCCTGGATTGATCCAACTCGACAGCATTGAGTTCGATCCCGATGCCACCGCGCAGACCTGGCGGCAGCTGCTTGATACCTATCCCGATATGGCTGGCCGGGAAGCCGCACGGTATCAATCCCGCTTTCCAGTGATTGTGGGAGACATTTCTCCATTCGCAGTCCTTGTCGCCGAACAGTCAGGAACGCAGAGTGTCTGCGTGGCGAATTTTTCATGGGACTGGATTCTGGAACCCACGGCCCGGCATCATGAGGCATTGCAGGAAATCCGGATGGAGATTCACGAAATCTACCGTCGGTGTGGACTCTTGCTGCGGACACCGTTCCACGGCAGTCTCGTTGCTTTTCAAAATGTGCGCGATGTCGGCATGGTGGTTCGACGTCCGACTCTCAGCCGGGAAGAAACGCGGAAGCATTTCGGTCTCCCATCTGACTGTCCGATTGTCCTCATCAGTTTCGGCGGTCATGACCAGGATGGTGTGACACCGGAGATCCTTGCGCGATATCCCGATTTCCTGTTTATCCGTGTCGGGAAAGAATGCAATGCCTCCAATTACCGCGCGTTTACACCGGAGACTTACCACCCTGACCTGGTTGCTGCAAGTGATATCGTATTTGGAAAACTGGGGTATGGCATTGTAGCCGAGTCGCTTGCAGCAGATACCGATCTTCTGCACCTGGAACGACATGGATTCCCCGAGCATGGCGTTTTCCTGGAGGAATTGCCTGATTTCATCCATCTGCAAGAGATTTCGCGGGACGATTTTCGCGCAGGGAACTGGGATGCTTTGCGGGACCTTGCGGCCCGGAGAAAGAGACGCCCGCCTGAAAGTCCGTATACCAACCTGAACGGTGGGGCGGAAGTTGCGCAAATTCTGTGTGAATTGTTGGAGTGGGGAGAGTGAGTGAGGTTTTTTCGGCAGGCACGGAGGTCTGCCCCACCATGAAAATATGTTTGCCCCTCGTTAGTTAAGGTAGATCACAATCAGGCGGAATCATGATGCAGAGCCGCGTATTGCTACATTGTTCCGATACACTGACCCTGGCGGATGACAAGTCCATTCGGATTTTCCATTTCGAAGTTCCCTCTGAAACACAGGCCCTTGCGCTCGATCTTCAATACTCTCCTATTCACGCGGATGACCCGGAAAGTGTCCGCTGGGTAATTCAACATTCTCTCGATGTTTATTTCTGTGGCAATGTCCCGGATGAGGTATACATAAAGAAATCTCCCGAAGAGAAAAAGGAGATATTTGACTGGGTTTTCAAGAACACGCGCAATTACCTGTTTTTCGCGCTGTTTGATCCGGGGGGAATTTTTCGGGGCTATTGGGATCGTAACCATAAAGAGGACCCGAAACGTGTAGTTCTTTTTGCCGGATCTCGCGAGCGAGGATTCATCGACGGGGAAATCTCCGCCGGGCGGTGGCGTCTGGAATTGGAAATTCATAAGATCGTTACCGAGTCGTGCGAATTCTCCCTGAATGTTGAATCTGTCCCCATCCCCGAAACCGCTCCAACGCCGAAAAGGGATTATATCCCGAAGGAGAGAACCGGCGGTTCCGGTTGGTTTCGGGGCGAGTTGCACTTGCACACGAATCACAGCGATGGCCTTCGGTCCCTTGCGGAGATGGCCGAATCGGCCCGCAGAGTGGGATTAGATTTTATTGCTCTGACCGACCACAACGGAACCGCCGGGTTGGTGGAGATTTCGGATGACCTGCCGGTCACGGTGATTCCCGGTCTTGAGTTCACGACCTTCCAGGGCCATGCCACTGCGCTGGGGGTTTGGGATTACATTCCCTGGACCGAAGAAGGGATTCCGCGTGATCCATCGGAGTTGGCCGAAGATGTGAAACGGCAGGACGGCCTGTTTTGTGTCGCCCATGCAAACATTCTGGGCGATCCGATCTGCCCCGGTTGCCGGTGGGTCGATGACCGCCTTCAGGCCGCGTCGGTGGATCTGCTCGAAGTATGGCATGGTGAATATGAGCGGGAGGCAATTGGGAATATCAAGAATCTGCTGCTCTGGCAGGCACTGTTGCGAGAGGGTTACCGTGTAGTTGCGGTGGCGGGCGGTGACTTGCATGACCTGTTCGAGAATCAGTTCAAACCGGATATGGCCTTCACCATGGTTTATGCGGAGAGCGACGCACGGGAGCATCTGATTGAGGGCCTTCGGCGCGGCCATGTCTATATCAGCAGCGGGCCGACGGTCGATCTCTATATCCAGGGCAACGAACCGCCCGCACATATCGGAGACGAAGTTGAACTCCTGGAGGGATCCACGTATACGCTGCGGCTCATTGCTCAGAATGTCGGAGCGGGAGGCTATGTCCGCCTATTTCGGGGAGACAATGTCCTGATCGAAATGCCGCTTTCCTCCACCAGGGATAGCC
>JAKPRU010001229.1 GCA_029557025.1 Candidatus Omnitrophota bacterium
TTCCGGTATCCTGTACATTTCCCGCCACGCCCGGTTCGCCCGCCATGGCGGCGGAATTGGAGACTTCCTCGTAGGTTTTCTCGCTGATCAGCGCCTGTCCTTCCGCATCGAGTTTATTCTGTTCCTCTGTTTTCTCCGTCCAATCGAGGACCATCTGGACACTCAACACATAGTCGTCCGGCCCGACGATTTTCTGAATATGCGGGGCGATGTTGTCCGCGAGTTGTTTTTCTCTCATCAGGCGGAGCTGGTCTTGTTTTTGAACCATTGCCGCTCCACTGTCCGCTTCTTCACTTACACCGCTCAGCATCCGGTTGTTTTTGTCGGTTACCTGAACGGCGGAAGGCTCCAATTTGGGAACAGCGGCCGCCACAAGATTTTGAATCCCGATGACCTCCTCCCGTGAGATTCCACGACTGGCGACTATCTTCACGCTCGCAGAGGGGAAATCCTGGTCTTCCTTGAACAGAGCTTCTTCGGGAATGCTCAAATGCACGGAAACGCTATCGTATCTCGCTCCCTGTCGGATGGTCTGCGAGAGTTCGTTCTGCAGAGCGCGCTGGTATTGTGTTTCAAAGATTCGGTCGGTCATGCCGAGGCGGGTTGTATCGAACAGTTCGAGGCCCGGTCCGCCTGCCGCGCCCAGCAAACCTTCTCCCGCCAGGGTGAGACGTACGCGATCCCGCTGTGTGCGGGGGACATAGATAGAGTTCCCTCCCCGCAGTTCGTACTTGACACCACTGGCGTCCAGACTGGTGGCAATCTCATTCAGGCGCTGTTCCTCGCCGGGGGGAACCGATACCAGGAGAACAAAGTCCGGTCGGCTGGCGATGTATACCGCAATCACCAGCGCCAGAATAAGCACCGTCGGCGCGGAAACAAACAGGATTTTCTGCTGGACATTCAGGTTTCCCCACACCCGCGACAGTTGTTCTTGCAGCTGGCTGAAAAACTCACCCATGGCGATCTCCTTTCACAAGGAGACGGGATCGCGGGAATACATCGAATCCCGCCAAGCCCTTCCGAAGGAATGCGGGGAGATGGGGATTGCGTGACCGGGAAGCCGAATGGTCTAGCCCGAATTGGGCTGCCCGGATGGCGGCCGGACTCTGCCGGTAATACCGTACTTCCTCCATGATTGAGTCTCCCTGGGAACCTTGGTGAAATGGAACAATAGTGAAAACTCCAAACTCCCGCGCACGGAACCCGTGGCGGGTCTCTGGTCGTGACAGTGAAAAACCGAACCTCTCATAACGCCTGCTTATCTGCATCTCCGCGCTCGCGAGATCTCCGATTCTCGCAAAACGCAGAGTCGTCCGAACAATCTAAGCCGGTGGAGCCGAATCGAGTGAAAGATGCTTCAGCTCCTGCCGGGGGACCCAAATCTCACTCTCGGTCACAATGAACGGGATGCCACGTGACCGCAACATTGCTTTCAATTGATCCCGGTTGACCGAGTCCCCGCTATACGGGACCGCCACATAATCCGGACCGAAGAATCGGATTCCGACAAACATGCCGAGAACCAGCAGTCCGAGCGAAGCCAGAACCCAAACAGGTAAATCCAACCGTCTTGTTTCCATTGTGACGGCTCCTTTCCGGGTTCCTCCCGATGCCGCAGGTACCAACTTCAACCGCAAGGACCACATCACAATTTCTTATCCATAACCTCCGAGCCGCCCCCTCTCCCCCGGGAGAGGGGGCGGGGGAGGGATTTTCATTCGCTCACTAGATTTGCATTCGCATCACTTCGTCGTACGCCCTTAAGATCTGGTTTCGCACCTGCATGGTCAGATCGAACGCGATCCCGGCCTCCTCGATAGCGATCATGACCTGGTGGTAGTCATCCGTTTGACCGGTAACCAGGTCTTCGACTTGTTTAGCGGAATCGCCGTGCAACCGGTTCACCTCTTCAAGACCCTGCCGGAGCATTTCGGGGAAGGAGGGGCCGTCCTCCTCCGGATCAGGTCGGTGTATACGGGGCTGCACCGGCGCACCGCCTGTCGGTGTTACCCCGAGTGGTCCTGTTTTCCATTCCAGCAGACTATCCACAAACCGACTCCTTCTTCCTCATTGCCCGACCGGGTTTCTGTTGTTCTTATCGTTCTGTTCCATCTCGCGGTTGTTCGGAGTTTGTAAGCTGATCCGCGAGTTCGGCAAGCCGTTGATACATCTCCATGGTGTTATTGTGCAGAGCGTCCAACTGATCGCTGAGATTCTCCAAGTCGGCAACGGTCTGCGCCTTTGATGGGTCGGGGATGGCCCCTTCCGTCTCCTGCAGCTTGCTCATGATCTCCGCAAACGTGGGTTGTCCGGGCGCAGGGAACTGGGGTTCCCTGAGTGTACCCGGTTGCCCGATTCCCTGCGGCCCCAGTGTCGGATCGAGCCGCGCCGCCAAGATTCGAGGATCGATTGATTCAACCATGATGTCGCCTCACCTTACTTACCGATTTCCAACGCTTTGGTCATCATCTGTTTTGACGAGTTCAAAGCGGTGACGTTCGCTTCATACGCGCGGGATGCGTCGATCATATCCACCATTTCCTGAACCACATTTACATTCGGGCGAAGAACCACGCCGGTGCTGTCGGCGAACGGGTGGCTGGGATCGTAAATCTTCGTGAATGCGTTCGGGGTTTGATCTTCAATGATCTTATTGACTTTCACGCCGCCGCCGATGATCCGGGACAGCCGACGATGTGCCTGGGTCAGCGATTCATTGAAATGTCGCCCCATGGCTTCAAACACCACGGACCGTCGGCGATACGGTCCTCCTTCTTTTGTGACCAGAGTCTGGGCATTCGCAATGTTGTTCGCAATCACGTCCATTCGGACCCGTTGCGCCGTAAGCCCGCTCGCGCTGATGTCAAATGCGCTCATCCTGTTTTACCTCGATCAGGTCTGGCTTGCCTGTTGCAAGATTGTCCGGATTTCCTTATATCGGCGACTCAGCAAATCCGTAAGAGCCACGTTCTTCTGTGTATTTTCGGCCAAATTCGCCATCTCTTCATCGATATTGATATTGTTTCGATCCGCGCGAAAGCGGGTGTTATTGTCGATCACGACACGCGGTGTCACTTCCCCGACCACGCCGACTCCACCGATTCGAAAATGCCGATCATCGGTTGTTTTCCCGATGAATGAGGTTCCGAACCGGGCACGTTGCAGTTCCTTCTCGAATGAGACGGTCGCCCGCTCGTAATTCGGTGTATCCACATTGGCGATATTGTTTGAGATCGCCCGGTGACGGGCGTCTGTCCCCTCGATGCCTTTCTTGAGCATCACCGTGGACTGGACCTCAAACAACCTCGAAATCAATCCCATGGCGCACCTCATATTTCCCAGCAAGCAAATCACGTACCACATTCCCCGAAGGATCTATTGATGTTAACTAATTGAAAATAAAGAACTTAGCAACCGTCCGTTCAGGAGGATCGTTCGGGATACCCGCTCCGGGAAGCCGGTTTTACCGCAGCTCGGAAACTCCTGCCCGGTTGATGTCTGGTCGATATCCTTCACCCTTTCCTTTTCCAGTGGTTCGCGCCGGTCGAAAAAAACGGCTGTCACGAGATGTTCATCAGGGTGATGCGATTCCGCGCGACTTGAGCGGCGAACGGATCTTGTGTTTCGATCGTATCCTTATAGGTTTTCCTAGCCTTCTGGGTGTAGTACTGTTTTCGGAATTCATCGGTGTTCTGCGAGGCCAGTTTCTCGTAGCATTCGCCCAGGAGAAGCAGTGAACGCGCATACATTTCTTTTGGAATGGTTGTTCCGTTGATCTTTTCCAATGCGGTGGCGGCCTTCTCGTAATCCCCTATCCGGGCGTAGCAGTCTGCCCACCGGTAGTAGACCACATCGCGATCTTCCGCCAGTTCCACCATGTCCGATTCGATGTATTTTTGATAGAAGTTGATGGCTTCCCGATACGAGTCGGGATTTTCCGGGTCCGCGAGATCGAAACTGATTTCGGCCAATGCGCGCACCGCGTCCCATTCATTCGGATTCATCTGTAACAGGGTCAGGTATTCGGTTTTCGCCGAGCGGAGTTTGTCCTTTCGAGTTTCGACGAAAGAGACCTCGGCCTCGTCGCGGTAGGATTGTGCGAGAAGACGTTGGGCCTCCAGTCCGGGTCCTTCCACGACGTCCTTGCCGCCGGGGGCGAGAACAACAGGATTGTCCCGAACCACTTGCCGAAGGAGTTCCCGTGCCTGACCGTAGCTGAACCGTCTCAAATACGCGCGAGCCAGTTTGAGAGAAACACGGGAGAGACTGTCTCCCCGTTCATCCTGCTGATAAAACTTATTCTCCAGGTAGTATTCATAGATACGAATGGCCTGGTCCGGATGCCCCAGCTCCAGGTAGATATCGCCCAGCATTTCCCGGCAGGGGATGGCACGGGGATCGCCCGGTGCGCCGGTCGCCGACCAGACAATCGCCGTACCCAACAGGTCTTTGGCTTTCTCCAGGTTTCCCGCTTTATATGCACAACGTCCCGGACGGAAGTAGCAGTCCTTTAGTTTGTCCTGGTTCTTTTTATCGACGTTGACGGAGCCGGCGCGGGCTGTGATGGCGACCTCGTATTGCATATAGGCCAGTTGGTAATACTCTTTTGCCTTGGTGGGGTCATAGACGTCCGATTTCGGGTCCGCCAGCACATCGGCATAGCGTTCATACGTGCGGGCAAGCCAGTAGCGGGTCAAATAAGTCCATTTGGTATCGGGGAATTCGCGTATGATATTGAGGTACTCCTCAATAGCGCTCTGTAAGTCGCGGGGATTCCCTTCTTCCATACCGCGCTGGTAGTAGATATTAGCCATACGGAGCGCGGCCACATTGCTGCGTTCACCGGAACCGGGTGGAAAGAGCGGGCAGTACTTTCTTCCCAGGCGGTAGTACTCTACAACCCGGCGGTCATAATCGCCTTCTTTCCAGGCGGCATCCCCCACCAGATAGCAGAGAGAAGCCAGGTACGGATTGCCGGGATCCTGTTTGGAGAGAGTTTCGATAAGAGGAATCGCGATGTTCATCGCATCCTCATACCGCCCCATATAGAAGTAAGCCTCCGCCAGGTTATTCCGGACGTGATTTTGTTGTTCCTCGGAAAGAACGGCGTGGCCGGTCACCGATAGAATCTGTCCGGAAGCAGATGCTTGCAACGGTACGGTCGGTTCCATCCCGATCAACCGGCTGTACAAATAGATCGCCTCGGAGAGATGAACGGCCGCGGTGGCACGCGTGATTTCCGCTGCGGCCAGCTGGGAAGCGCGCAGGTCCGAGCTGCGGGGCAAATCCTCCGCTGAAGCCTGGATATTTTCCGCCTCTTTGGAAGCATTTCGTCCCAGAATCAGAAGTGTATCTGCCAGACCCAGCGCCAGATCCCGTTGCAGATTAAAATACTCGGCGCTCTTTGCCTCGGTTTGCGCGAGAAGACTTTCCGCATTGCGATACCCCCGAAGTGTTCCCAGGATATAAACCTCTCGGTCCGGATTGTGATCGTAGAGTTTTCGCCAAATGTCACCGATGAGGGTATGGAGGGCGATGCGGCTCTCCGTATTTGTTGCGGGGTCTGCGAGGGCCTCCTCGTATTTCGAGATGGCGGTGAGGAGGCGCTCTTCCCGAGAGTTTTCATCGATATCCGCCCATCGTTTATAGATATTTCCCAGTGTCACCAGAATTTGTGTGGTCCGTGGGGATTTCTTATATTTCTGCAGAAACGCCTGGTAGGCATCTATCGCCTGCTGGTATTCCAACTGTTTTTCGTAGCAGAGAGCGATGTAATAATGAGCATCTTCCTCCTTGGCGGTGTCCATGTACCGTCGATAACCGGCCCCCTCGGACTTTGCCAGACGGTCACCGATTCGGCGTTGCTCAATCAGGAATTTCTCGAAGTACTCGGCTGCATCGGCATATCGTGCCTTCGCGGCACTCGGATCGGTTTCCGCCAACTCCTCCGCGCGTCTGAAAAACGACATTGCAAGCAGATACGCGGCTTCCTCCAAGTGGGTATCCGTCGGGAAATTTACCAGAAGCCGGGTAAATGAATCCACGATGACGCCAAAACGCTGTTCGCCGAGAACCTCGCTCTGATAGGCCCGGTAGCCCTGTTCCCATAGCTCGGATGCTTTCTTGGGACTGTAATTTAAATAGTAATATACCGCCAATCCGAGACCCGTGGTCGCGATCAAAAGCGCCCCTGCCGCCGCGACAATAATCTCTGTCTGGGTCAGGTTGAGCCTTTCGATCAGTCGCTCCAGAAAGTTTTTCGGCGCCTCTTCTTCCTCCTCCTTCTCCGTTTCTTCTTCCTTGATTTCCATTTCAGGAAGTTCTTCGTGGCTCACATCGATATCGACATCCGGTTCTTCCGTTTCCGGCTTGGCTTCTTCCTCGAGAGCCTCCTGTTCATCAACGCCGAAATCGCCCAAATCCAATTCTTTCAGCCCCTGTAAAACCGATTCATCTTCTTCATCGAGAAGACCGTCGTGTTCGTCCTCCTCCTCCTCCTCCTGCTCCTCGTCTTCTTCCGTCTCCGCGCGGGCCGCATCCAATGCTTCTCCGGGAGTGTTTTCTTCCGGCTCTTTCGTGGACTCCGCAGGGGATTCTTCCTCTTCCAGATCAAGGTCGCCGATTTCCAGATCGGCTTCTCCTTCTTCGGCCTCCCCTTCCAAATCCAAATCCAAATCTGTCAGATCAATCTCCTCGTCGGATTCCTCTTGCAGAGCGGATTTCGGGGCTAGTGGAGTCGGGGTCTTTTCCGCTTGAGCAGAAATTTCGGTTTCTTCTTCTTCTTCTTCCAGGTCCAAATCCAAGTCTTCGAGGTCCAGATCCTCTTCCGGTTCGGAGAGTTCTTCCGGTTCAGGCT
>JAKPRU010001235.1 GCA_029557025.1 Candidatus Omnitrophota bacterium
CGAGCTGACGGATACATTCGTCAAAGAGGCGGGGGCCATTCTTACGGCAGAGCAGAAAGAGAAATGGCAGACCGAAGCGGACAAGCTCCGTGAGCAGTGGCAAAAGGAACGTGAAGAGCGGCGAAACCGCTGAACGCTCACGTGCAGAGAAGGATACGGTGGGCGTGCCGAGATGATGGTATCGGCACGCCCACGTTACACTGCGGGACTGACAAACGGACCCAGGGCGCTTACCGCAATAGTTATTTCATGTTGCGGATTCGCACTTCAATTCCGTCTATGTCTTTCATTCGTCGCAGTAACTCACCCGTGTCCGTATCACCGTAATGATACGGGTACAGAATTTTCGGTTTAAACACCTGTGCGGCCTCGGCCACCATTTCGGGCGTCATCGTAAAGGGCAGGTTCATGGGGAGAAATGCGATATCGATTTCCTCCAGTTTTTTCATTTCCGGGATGTTTTCGGTGTCTCCGGCCACGTATACTCTCTTGTCGCCGAACTGAATAACATATCCGTTCCCGGTCCCCTTCGGGTGAAACGGTTGCCCGTTGCCCTGTTTATGAACGATGTTGTAGGCAGGCACGGCGCGGATGTGCAACCCGCAGAGATCTTTCTCATCGCCGTTTTTCATTACGATTCCGCCCTGGACTTTCTCCGCGCATAGTTGGGTGAGAACGACAACTGTCTCATCTGTCCGAATCGACCGGATGGCCGCCGGGTCCAGGTGATCGCCATGCTCATGCGTAATCAGGATCAGGTCCGCTCTCGGCAGCCGTGTATAGTCCGCCTCCCGGCTCACCGGATCGACATGAACGATTTTGTCCTGGAAAGTAAACATCAGGGTTGCGTGACCAAGGAAAGTGATTTTCAAATCTCCATCCGACGTCTGGATGGTGTCCTCTTCGTAGTTCTCCTTGGCGATTCCGGTCAAGGGAAATGAAAGGCAGGCGATGAAAAGGCAGATTGAGATTCTCTTCACGTTCACATCTCCAATTTTCCTGTGGAACAGTCTTGACGGACACTTCTGTCTTTCGTATTGCCGCTCCACAAACCTGAACCCTTTTTTCTCCCCCTCTCGATGCTTGGAAAGGGGGTGAGGACGGACAGCCATCGGTCAGTTTGTGAAATTCGGTGGAAAGCCTCCGTTGTAAATCTTTCCGTCTATTACCAGATTTCGCGTTACCGACGAGTCTCCTCCATACCAATAGATATCTCCCCAGCTGACAAGCCCGTTGGTTGAAATGTAAGTATTCTTTGTTCCATTGTTCCGTTGAACACCTGTGAACGGTTCGGCAGACCACAGGCCGTCTTCATACAGATCGGGCGCCCGAGAGAAAATCATATAGGCGACATTCTTGGTACCGCGTCGGTAGACCCCTGTTTCGTAGGATGCGCGCTAATCCTCCGTCGAGGTCATTGCTCTCTCTTGAAACGGATCGCTTGGAACGGAAGACAGGTAGGCAATCGGAGCCGTCAGAAAGAATAATCCGCAACTGGATCGGACCCGTGTGCCGGTGAAAATGTCATCCTCGGATTCCGGCGGATAGGTGTTGTTGTCCAAGTAATACATTTCATGCGCCTTGGCGATCGCGCTGATGTCGGATTGCACGCGAGAGACTTTCGCTCGGATTCGCGCATTCATGAAATTCGGGACCGCAATCGCGGCCAGGATTCCGATGATGGCGACGACAATAAGGAGTTCGATCAGGGTAAATCCCCGTTTGTGGTGAAGGACGTACATTGTTGTTTTTGCTCCTTTTGTATGGATTTTATGCCGCGTAGTGGGCAGAGAGCCGATGGATTCCCGTCCCGTATAACCCTGATCCTGTGACCGGCCGGCAGCGAGATTTCGTGCCGGATCCCTTGCTTTAGTATACAGCTTTTGAATTTGCTGTGTCAATCAGCTGAAAATCACAGGTGTATGACATAAATGCAGGTAAGCGGGTCAGGCGGTGGCACGAGAAGCCCAATAGTCTTCCCATTCGCGAGACACCGTCGTAATGTGATGATGCCATTCGCTCCCCGTACGGTCCACCGCATGCCCGACCGTTTCAGGCGTTGCCCGATCACCGTTTTGCAACCGGCTTCCACGACCCCCGAAAACGGGGAGGGAGAAGCGAACCGCCATTCCAGCGAAAGCCAAAACCCAGTACCCACAGACGGGACACCCGTGCCATGCCTTTTGCTGCGCTATCACCGGCAAGATGCCGGCGCCATCGCTTTCTTCATCACGGCCATCCCTTGATCCCAATCATCATGGCTCAGACGTCTTTCCCCTCCTCCACACCTGCGTCAGCGGGCAGACAGCCCCGTAGCAGGGATTGCAGGCGCGGAGGCCGAGGAAAAGATGCGGATGGTCGAATACTTTGACTTGTTCATACCCGGATTGCTTCAGAACGGAACTCAGCGAATCCCGCGCGTCCGGCAGCGGCTGAACACGCCCAAACTGGCAAATCATCCAGTCTGGGCGCTGTTGAGTAATCGTGTCAACATCTACTTTGTGGAAAATAATCAAACTATATGATTCGAAGGGGAACGGTGGAGTATGCCAGAGAACCGGCTT
>JAKPRU010001260.1 GCA_029557025.1 Candidatus Omnitrophota bacterium
GCTTGCATTGGCATATAAGGACCCGGTCCGAGCTGCGTTGGAGGTTGCCCGGCAGAAAATCGACATTATGAAACGGAAAAATCGATCCCCGCACCCGGTCTCAATCGCCTTTCACGATTACTTGCAGCAACACCTCGAACCGGAAAGAACCGCCGGCAAAATGCCGCTGTGACCCGAAGATATCTCCCTGTGTCTCTCCCGGCGGAAGAGAGAACGGTACAATTGTTCGTGATTGAGTCCGCAATCCCCAATCCACTATTCATCCTTCGTCCTTCATCGTTTACAATCGCCATCATGCCGGATGAGCCGATCCACCCGATTATCGAATTGACCGAACAGGAGGCCGCAAGCGTTCTGTCCTCGTGGCTGGAGCGCGAGGTGGAGGTCCATGCCGTGCGTCGGCTGGTCGGGGGGTGTGTCAATACGGTGGTGCGGGTGGATTTCGATGGGGATGAGGTGGTTGTGAAATTGTCGCGTCTGGTGGGAGACTCGAAACTGGAGGAGGAATGCGATGTCCTGAAATTCTTCGAGCAGGTCCCCTCGTTTCGTGTCCCGCGTCTGTTGTATCGGGACATTTCGGGCCGGTCGGTTCCGTATTCCTTTTACATAATGGAGTACCTAAAGGGAGTGAACATGGCGGATGCCTCTTCCATGCTGGGAGCCGGGGACCGGATGGTGATCGAGCGGGAAATTGCCGAGGCGGTGGTGAACCTGCATGAACTCCGTCGTGAGCAGTTCGGCCCATGTACCGGCGGTGAGCAGGATCGGAAATGGAGCGTCTGTTTCGGCCGGCGGTTCGACCGCACTGTTGCGCAAATCCGCGACAAACAACTCCTTGAACCGAATATCCTGGAACAGGTTACAGAAATTAAGAGGGCCTTTTGCCCCCTGTTGGATACTGCGGCTGCGCCGGTGCTGACCCATGGAGATATCTGGGCGACAAATGTCATCCTGTCGCCTGCAAGCGGGGCTTGGTCGCTGGGGGGATTTGTCGATCCGGGCGGGCTGTTTGCACACCCGGAATATGAACTGGCGTACCTGGATATCTGGAACACAGTGGGAAAGACTTTTCACGAGATTTACCGGTCTTATCATCCGATTGAGCCGGGTTATGAGTTGCGTAGACTTTTCTACTGGCTTCATACATTGTTGATTCATGTGCGTGCATTTCAGACCGATTACTATCGTTCGGCGGCGCATCAGTTAATCGAGCAGATGATTCGGATGGTGAGAAAAGGGCGATAGTCCTGTCCCCCCCCTCAATCCCCCCATAAACGGGGGGAAGAGTTTTGCGGCGAACGGGGGAACGTTCTCCCTCCCTGTTTACGGCGAGGGCTGGGGAGGGGTTCTTGAGTCCACTTTGTCCACAATGTCCGCTCCGGTTTCCGCCGGAATGATGGGGAACATGGGACATTATACAATATGGAGGTCACATTATATGTATGTCGGTATTATCGGTGGCGGGATGACCGGACTGAGCGCGGCGGATGAGCTCTCGCGCAACGGGATTCGCTGCACGGTTTTCGAGAAGGACAGCGCTCTTGGGGGATTGGCCGGGTCGTTCCAAATCGACGGGGTGTACCTGGAGAAGTTCTATCACCATTTGTTCACCAGCGATACCGCCGCGAAAGAGATGATCGAACGTGTAGGGCTGGCGGACGACTTGCAGTGGCTGCCGACCTCGAACTGTTACTATCTCAACCGGATATACCGTCTCAGCACCCCCCTGGACCTGCTTCGATTTACCGCCATCGGATTCGTGGATCGCATTCGCCTGGGCGCGCTGGCTCTCAGGGTCCGCACGGTGAAAGACTGGAGACCGCTGGAACAGATCACCGCGCGTGACTGGCTCATACAAATGGCCGGGGAAGGGGTTTACCGTGGGGTGTGGGAGCCGCTGCTGCGCGGTAAATTCGGGCGCTATGCGGATGAGGTGGCGGCGGTGTGGATCTGGAACAAACTGAAATTGCGCGGCGGGTCACGTGGCAGCAAACAGGAAGAACGTCTCGGGTATGTTCGCGGGGGATTCGGACGGGCGATTGATTTGTGGGAGAAGCAGCTCCGTGAACGCGGCGTGGCGTTCCATCTGAATTCGGAGGTGAGCCGGATTCAGGCGGAGAACGGTTCCGTAACCGGCTTGGTGGCCGATGGGCAATTCCATGCTTTCGACAGTGTTCTGATGACGGCCGCTCCGGAAATCCTGCTTCAACTTGCCCCGGATCTCCCATCGGAATACCGGCAACAGCTCGCCAAAATCAAGTATCTTGCGAATACCTGCCTTGTGATGCGCCTGGATCGTTCCCTTTCAGATGCGTACTGGTTGAATGTGGGAGATCCGTCGATCCCGTTCACCGGTGTCATCGAACACACCAATATGCAGCGACCGGAGGACTACGGCGGGGCGCATATCGCTTACCTGTCGCGGTACCTGGATGCGGATGACCCTTATTACCAAATGAATGCAGAGGAACTTCTGGACGCCTGTCTTCCGTACCTGGAACGGATGTTCCGGGGGTTCAGCCGGGACTGGGTCAAACAGGTGTGGAGATGGCGGGAACGCTACACCCAGCCGTTGATCGGCTTGAATTACTCCAGGATCAAGCCGCGGTTTGAGACCCCGCTCAATCACCTCTGGCTCTGCTGCATGGCTCAAGTTTACCCGGAGGATCGGGGAACGAACTACGCAATTGTCTACGGTCGCAGGGTCGCCGGGCAGATGCTTCAG
>JAKPRU010000024.1 GCA_029557025.1 Candidatus Omnitrophota bacterium
CTGGGGCCGGGAGGCGGCGGGGCGATGTTTCTGCCTACAGTCAATCCCTCGGACCCGGACAATGTTTTCCTTCGCTGCGACATGACCGGAGCCTATGTCACCCGCAACGGCGGTCAGGATTGGCGGATGTTCAATTTACGCTCGGTCGTCAGGGATTTCGAGTTCGATCCGGCGAATCCGGACATAATATACGCTTCCAACACAGGGCTTTACCGCTCCGATGACAGGGGTGACAACTGGGAACTGATCTACCCGGACCCGGTTGATATAACAGAGGAAAGAATGGTGGGCGATCACGCCGAACAGTATTTCGTCACCGGACAGGGAGAGATGCGGGCGGAAATAGTAAAAGTCCGCATCGATCCGGGAAACAGCGATCGGATCTATATCGGCCTTACCTCACCCTATGAGAGCACTGTCGCCGAAGGGGAAAAAGGCGTCGGAGCCGGTGCTCCGGTGCTGGTCTCAAGCGACCGCGGGCGAACCTGGCGTGAACTGGCAAGAGTGGCTGGGACCACAGTTCTCGCCATTGTCCCGGGGAACTGGGACGGTTTGCCGGACGAGCTTATAGTGGTGACCGACAAGGCCGTGGCGCGTATTATAGAATCCACTGGCGAGATTACCGAGCAACCTTTGCCGGGCTTACGAGCGGCTCATGCCGATGCAGGCGCGGGAAAAGACGGCAGCGTGATCTACCTGATGACAAGCAGTTCCTCGCAACCGGATTATCTGCCCTCGGGTGATGAAATCTATCGCTCGGTCGACAGGGGGCTGACCTGGACGCTTGCGATGGGGGGACTGTTGGAACAACAGGCGAAATCAGGGAATAAACCGGTATTTTCAACTATCGCCGTGTGTGAAAGCAGACCCGAAGTGGCATATCTGTCCTGCAACAGATATTACACCGGAAAGGAAGAAGATCGGCAATTCGGTATTTTCAGGACTGATGATGGCGGCACGAACTGGCGCTGGGTATTTCAGGCGGACGGTGACAGCATGATCAGCGGGAATTACGATGGCGGTTGGCTGATGGAGGAATACGGGCCGGCATGGGGTGAAAACCCGTTTTCGATCGGAGTAAGTCCCTCCAATCCGGATATTGTCTATGCCAGCGATTTCGGCTGCACTTACCGGACGGTGGACGGCGGGCGGACATGGGAGCAGGTATATACGGAAAAACAGCCGGATGGCTCCTGGATTAGCCGGGGGCTGGACGTAACAGTATGCTATGGCGTGCAGTCCGACCCTTTCGACAGCAGACACCTTTCGCAAACTATACTG
>JAKPRU010000029.1 GCA_029557025.1 Candidatus Omnitrophota bacterium
CGGATCGGGCGGATGGGATGGTCCCGTGCATACCGATAATGCCGTTGAGATCGGCCAGCATGGAGAGATTTTCCAAACCGGAAATTCCTGCCAGGTTGAATCCGAGCCGCCCCGCAAAACCCTTCCCGACTCCGCCCGGAATTGAACCTGTCAATCCCTTAAGTGAATATTTCAGTATGTCCTTGCCGAGGGACTTAATGAACGTCTCCATCTCCGATTCGGTAGCGATCTTGCTCATGGCATCAAATACTGTTGACAGGCTTTCCGCTGTAGTCCCGGCGGCGAAGTATTCTTCCGGGCTTCCATGACCCCCTAAAGAAGGAGACCATTGCGAGGTATCCATGAACCCAGATAACGCATCTTTGGCATACTGGGCGACATAGGCCGATGCCGCAGAGATCGCGGCGGTCTTTATAGCCGCTCCGATATTGTCCGTTACACCATACGTTACCAATCCCGACAGAGCCGCAGGCCCCAATATAGGAAGGGCAGCGTTTGCGAAGGCATATCCTGCCGCCTGTCCGACCACCGGAACCAGAGGCCCCAAGGTTTCATTGATCGCGCCAAAGAACCCCCCGAGACCACCACCACTATCCCCCTTCAGGCCAGTTCCCCATTGTTCCAGGCGCGACCCCACTATCTTATTGCTGGCAACCTGATAGACCCAGGAATCCACGTTTCCAGGGCGCTGATAATCTATCCGATAATACCCATCAGGGTATTTCCCGAGCGCCACATTGAGGGCAAATACATCATAGGGCGTCTCATTACCGAGCTTGTAGGGTTCGTCAGGGCCCTGCATCGGGCGCATGTGGAATGGATTGGTAACCGCGGCATCATTCGGCTCAAGATATTTTTGGATTGTGTACGGCGTCAGTCCCCCTATATATTCAGGGTTATAGACCCATGCCATTTCATCGCCGCGTTGCCATTCCTTGACAGGTTCGCCATACTCGTTATACCGCGTCACCCACCCTCCCAAAGCGTATCCCGGAGCCTTCCCAAACGACCGGATATAGTCCAATA
>JAKPRU010000037.1 GCA_029557025.1 Candidatus Omnitrophota bacterium
TGTACCATGAAATACAATCCAAAAGTGTGCGAGGAGATTGCCCGGTTGGACGGGTTTTCCGCGCTCCATCCGCTTCTGGCGCAGCTGCGGGGCGGCGACCTGCTCACGCAAGGTGCGCTACAAGTTATCTATGAAACCGAACGCCTGCTGAGCGAGATTACCGGCATGGCGGAGTTTACCATGCAGCCCATGGCGGGTGCGCACGGAGAGCTCACCGGTGTGATGCTGATTGCGTCATACCATCGCAAACGAGGGAACCGCAAGACCAAGGTCATCATTCCCGATTCCGCCCATGGGACCAATCCGGCCAGCGCGGCCATTGCCGGTTACGCTGTGGTCAGCGTCCCCAGCGACAGAAATGGCCTGATGGACATGAACGAATTTGAACGAGTACTCGATTCGGAAGTGGCCGCTGTAATGCTGACCTGCCCGAATACACTTGGCCTGTTCAATCCGAACCTGCGCACCATGGCTGAGCGCGTTCACGCTGTGGGTGGCCTGATGTATTGCGACGGTGCGAACTTGAACGCCATTCTCGGCAAATGCCGTCCGGGAGACATCGGATTCGATGTGGTCCATGTCAATCTGCACAAGACTTTCGGCACCCCCCATGGCGGCGGCGGGCCGGGCGCAGGGCCGGTAGGTGTGTCGGAACAACTGCGCGATTTCCTTCCGATATCCCTGGTAGTCAAACGAGGCGATGGAACGTTCGCGTTGGAGTATGACCGCCCGGACTCCATCGGCTATGTCGCCCCATTTTATGGGAACTTTGGAATCATCCTTCGCGCATATACGTACATCCTGCTGCTGGGCAAAGAAGGATTGATCCGTGTGAGCGAAAACGCGGTACTGAACGCGAATTATATTATGCACCGCCTGAAAGACTACTACGATCTTCCATACGATCGTTCCTGTATGCACGAGTGTGTCTTTTCCGCATCCCGCCAGATGAAGAACGGTGTTCACGCCATGGATATCGCAAAGGCGTTAATCGACGAGGGCTTTCATCCCCCGACGGTTTATTTTCCGCTGATTGTAAAGGAAGCGCTGATGATCGAGCCTACGGAGACGGAATCCAAGGAGACGTTAGATGCTTTCTGTAACGCGATGATCCGCATCGCCGAGCGTGCGGAACAGGACCCCGCCGATTTCGCCACTCGGCCCCGGTCAACTCCTGTCTCTCGTTTGGATGAGGTAGCCGCGGCACGGAAGGCGAAGGTGCGGGCCTGACACCTGATTGTCAGGCAGAGACGCCTGACCTACCGATTAAAAAGTGAAACTTGGGAGGAAGATTTGGCGGTAGTCCTCGGCGGCAAAGCGGTCGGTCATGCCGGCGAGATAATCGGCTACGGTTCGCATGACACCATCGCGCTCAATCCGGCTTTGACTACTCCGAGGTAGATGATCGGAATGGTCCCGGTAATGTTCAAATAGCCGTGTCATAATCCGGACACTTTTCTGGGTTGCGCGAAGCACATCGGGATGCCGGTACAGGCGTTCATGAAGGAATCGCTTCAATTGCCGGTTCAGTTCAGTCATCTCCACGCTGTATCCGATGAGCGGCCGGCTGTCGTCGAGATTGTGAGGAGAAGAAACACCGGCTTGGCGAATGCGCCGGATGCTCTCATTGGCCACATCGGTGACCTGCGCATTGATCAGGCGGACGACGGCGGATGAGCGTTGCCGTTCCGGTTCCATGCCGGGGAAATCCTGCACAACCCCGTTGACGATCTGTCGCCAGAGCGGAAGCGACTCCAGTTCCTCGGATGCAATCAGTTGCGACTTGATTCCATCATCGCAATCATGGCTGTTATAGGCGATCTCATCGGCGACATCGACCACCTGTGCCTCCAGGGAGAGGACGGGGGCAATTCCCTGCCCTTCACCCCTGAAAGGTTTTTTGCGTTTGAGAATGCCTCGGCGAACCTCGGCGGTGAGGTTCAGCCCATTGAACCGGGGATACCGTTCCTCCAGGATATCCACGACACGGAGCGCCTGCGCATTGTGTTCGAATCCCCCGTGATTTTCCATAAGTTCATTCAGCACATGCTCGCCGGAGTGACCGAACGGGGTATGTCCGAGGTCATGGGCCAGGGCGATGGCCTCGATCAAGTCCTCATTGAGTTTCAGAACTCGTCCGAGTGTCCGTGCAATCTGGGCAACCTCCAGGCTGTGTGTGAGGCGAGTGCGATAATAATCGCCGACATGGGTGACAAATACCTGGGTTTTGTATTCCAGTCGTCGAAAAGCCGCGCAATGGATAACCCGGTCCTTGTCACGCTGGAATGCGGTGCGATAGGGGTGTTCCGTTTCCGGGAAACGACGTCCGTAAGTTTCTCTTGCCCGGCAGGCATAAGGCGCCAGCCAGACCTCTTCCCGCTTCTCCTGCTCCTGGCGGGACAGAAGATCTGCCGAAATGTCCGTAGCAAGGAACTTCTTATCCTGGGACATGTCTGGTCATCCGGTTTGAATGTGTCATAGGATAATGACAATAGAGTTCATTTTCGTGCCGGTCAACCGAGGCGCAGACCATGAGGCAGAAAAACGGATTTACACTGATTGAATTGTTGATTGTTGTGGCGATTATCGGCATTCTGGCGGCAATTGCGGTGCCGAATTTTATGAACGCGCGAGTCCGTGCGCAGGTCGCCCGGACTTATGGGGATTTGAAGGCATTGCATCTGGCGGTTCAAAGTTACTTGGTGGATCAAGGCACACTGCCGCCGAATTCGAGTCATTTGACCCTACACCTGAAATGGCTGACAACGCCGATGGCCTATATTGCCAGTGTCGGATTTCGGGACATATTCAAGGCCAAACAGGGCAATACGGGCAATGACCAGGAAAGTTATTTGTATTTCTCCTATTTGTATGACCAGGAAAATCCGGGCAATTCCTGGATCGGGCAGGTGAATCTGCCGCAGTTTTCCACCAAGGGGTTTTGTTTGAGTAGCTGGGGACCGGATCGCAACCAAAGCGCCATCGAGTGGGTGTATATCCTTCGTCGACAAGGCAACCCGGATGCCGGGAATGACTTCGTTTACAGTCCATCGAATGGGGCAATCAGCGGAGGTGGTATAGGGGTGTGGGGAGGGGATGTGCCGGGAGTCAGCACCACGCTGGGAGGATGAAGAGGGAATTAAGAATTAAAAATTAAAGAAAAGGAGAGCAGGGAGAGGCA
>JAKPRU010000052.1 GCA_029557025.1 Candidatus Omnitrophota bacterium
CTGGGGCAATCCGATGAGGTCTGTGCTGTGCTGATCTTGGGGAAGAATCCGGGCCGCCAGCCATTTTCCGATCATTCCGATCCATTCTTCACATATTCCGATTCTCCGGAGAAGAGAAAAAAGAATTGGATGCCGAACTGAGTCAAAAAAGCGTTCGATGTCCGCCCGCAGAACAAATGGCTGTCCCGTATCACGCAGCTGGGCGACTTTCAGCAGAGCGTCCTGGACTCCAATCCCTTTCCGGTACGCATAGCAGCACGAAAGGAGAAGCGGTTCGATCATCGGCTGCAAAACAAACGCCGCCGCAGTCTGCAATACGCGATCTCGTAACGTGGCGATAACAATCCTGCGATATCCCCCATCCTCTTTCGGAATGTCAACTGACCGGTAGGCTTGCGGACAGTAATTCCCGGATTTCAGGTCGGAAAGCAACGCACCGAGATTCGCAGACAAGTCGGACTCAAATATCGGCAAGTCGATCCCGTCGATACCGGGTGCATCGCCCCGTGAACGAACCCGTTGCCAGGCTTTGTCCAGAAGAGATTCATTGATGGCAGAAAGAAAGCCATTCTCAGAACAGGTTTCGGAATCGAGCGACACATCTGCCCCCTGTCAACCGAATTGCCTGAACATCGGCAACCGGGATCAGTTTAACCGTCGAACCCGGATTATTCATAGAAACTCTTTTGGGAGGGGTGGAAAAAGGCTCCTAAGTGTAGTATAATCAGATTGTTAGAAAAGATTTACGACACATGATGAGGAGCCTTTTCCCATGACAGATTGTAGCACACAACCGACGTTCGATTTCTACTCCGAAAGTGAATTGCGGGTCGATTTCGAGGGCGGCGAACTGAGCTCGGATGCAGGCATCTTGTTGGTGCGTCAAGCCGATGCAAAGCGTGGACTGACCGAAGGGTTTGCCCGCTGCATCACGGAGTGGCGTGACCCCTTATTGGTTACCCATTTGATCCTCGACTGGGTTCACATCGCATCCGGTTGGCCGTGGAAAGAGGTCCTGGAGATCCTCTGCCGCCGATTAGCGGTTTTTCCTTGTTCGGGCTAACCGAAACACACTCTCTCCGAACCGTCCCAACCCCACTCCACCGCCCTCGATTTTCCCCACCCGAAACCGTTTTCACGCCAAGAAACGTCTCCCCATTCCCAACTTCCATTCCAATCTGTCTATCCTATCCTCGAAAACCGATCAGACTGGCGTACTCAAACACATCCATGAATAATCCGGGGTAAGTTACTGATATTCGAGATATTTGAGAACAACCAGCGGAGGGGGTGGGATTCGAACCCACGGCGCCCTTTTGGAGCGCACACGATTTCCAGTCGTGCACCTTCGGCCAACTCGGTCACCCCTCCGAATCGCACGACTTGTCAAACATATCCTGATACTACCGGCGTACCCCGCTTTCTGCCAAGACTGCCTTCCTACCGCCTGCCGCTTTTCCGGTTTATTCTTGGATTCGCTTGCGGCATTCGGCCCAACTATCGGAGAACCATACGGTGAAAGAACTGCTCAGTGAGGCCATGGATATTGCACGGGAAGCCGGTCAATTGATCCTGGAGTATCAGCGATCCGGCTTCGCCGTTGACATCAAACCGGACCAATCCCCTGTCACCAACGCGGATCGGAAAGCCGAAGAACTCATCATCAAACGTCTGAACCGCGCCTTCCCGGAGGATGCCATTCTCGGAGAGGAACACGGGCGACACGAAGGCCGCTCAGGAAAAGAATGGGTGATCGATCCGATTGATGGAACCTGCTCCTTTGTGCATAGAGTTCCCCTGTTCGGAACAATGATCGCCCTGATAGAAGGGGGGCGCAGTGTCCTCGGCGTGGTGTATATCCCGGTGCTGGATGAAATGGTCGGCGCGGCAAAAGGAACCGGCTGTTTCTGGAATGGAAACCCGGCACGGGTGTCCACGGTCAGCCGTCTGGATAAGGCCCTTGCCGTCACCTCCCAGATCCGAGGCATTTCACGCCTGGGTCTCCAGAGTCAATTCAACGAGTTCCTCATGCGGGTCGGTATGTTCCGAACTTGGGGAGACTGTTACGGGTATGTGCTTGTGGCGACCGGGCGCGCCGATATCTGCTTCGATACTGCCGCGCATGTCTGGGACATGGCTCCCGTCTGTCCCATTATCGAGGAAGCCGGCGGACGGTTCACTGCCCTGTCCGGGGAGGCGACCGTGTATGCCAACAACGGCTTGGCCACGAACGGCATTCTGCACGCGGAAACCCTGCGGTATCTCTGCACGAATGGCCGCCTTGAAACGGAATGACCGGATGACCCGATGACAGGATAGATCGAGATCGGTCTGGTCAGGAATCAAAAAATGAAACTGCTCAAACTCCCCGGTCTGGTTTCCCCTTACCAGGGCGGCAATTTAAAGGCCTTCGACACTATATCTCCCGGAATGGCTTCCCGAATTGTTGCAGCGCAACATCATCCCCATATCGGACTCGCCATTACAGATGACGGCGCTTGCGGCGCATTCTCCATTGTCGATAACCTGAATTACTGGGTCAACCGTCCGGGACTCCACCCACAAGAACAACAAGCGTTCATTGATGAATTGATGTCCGCCAATCTTCTGTTCACACGGGATTTGTTCATTCTCGCGGGATTCGGGTTGGGGATACATTGGACTGCATTGGTCCCGATTATGAATGGGCATCCGAAGTCCACCGGCATTGTCGTAATCGAACCGGAATCAGCTTGGCTGTTTGCCGCTGCCTCTGCCCATGATTTGAGCGATTTCATCCTCAGCTCGAATACGTACTGGGTGGTCGGCGAGGATTGGCGGGATCAACTGGCCTCTTTGTGCGAGAAAGAGTTCCTTCACGGGTGCGAGAGATATCTCGTCATGCCGGGGCATCCGTGTTATGCCCCGTTCCATCAGCAGGATTGCGAAGAGATCGCTTGCGCCGTCAGGGAAATCTTCGTTGCCAAACAATCCTCCTTCGGTATGGAGGTGCGTGATTTTGTGCTCAAGCGCCGGAACTTCCGGCCCCAGAGTCCCCGGCGCATCTGGGCACTCTCGGACCGACGGTCAACTTACCGTGTTCTGTACCAGGTTGCCGAGCCGTTTCTCGAAGCCTTCGAGCGTATCGGTCTCGAGGTCTGTCGCGGCATCCGTGAGGAAACACGCTACTATCCCCTGCTGCTTTCGCTCCGCCAGTTCATTGACAGCGACGCGGATTCTTTCTTCTCGATCAACAGTCCGTTCGATGAGGTTATGGTCCATCCGTTCTCCTCGGACATCCGGGCGATCAAGATTGTCTGGTATGTGGATCACCCTTACTTTGTGTGCGACTTTGTGCGGAAACCCTGGGACAACCCGGAGGCCGATCTTGTTGCCGAACGCTTCCGGGATCACCACCTGTTCCTGTATGATGCGGGTGATCGATTTTTCTTTCTGAAACAGGGCATCACTCCCGCCGGCTATCTCCCGCACTCCGGCATTTTCTTAGACGCCGACATCCCGGAAAATCCCGAATTTTCCTGCGATGTCTCGTTTGTCGGATCGCTGCATTGTCTGACAGAGTTCCTGGGCGGCATGGGCCAGCCGGAGGCAAACGCTGTCATGGAATATGTCAATTCCATGGGATACATCGTTTTTAAAGAGGGACTGGTTCCTCCCGAATTTGATGGTCTCCTGAGTCGAAACCCGCCTCCCCGGGATATTCTGAGACTCGAACAGAACGGCGCAATTACACGACTCAAGATTCAACAACTGATCTACCTGGACGCTGATAATCGTTTCCGTCTCGCCTGTGTCAAGGCGCTGGCTTCGTTTGATTTCCGACTCATCGGCAACACCTACTGGCTGGAACAGCTGGGCGACCACCCCGCACACGCGGCCTGGCGTGCTCGGGTCAGCTTCGAGCAACTGCCCAGTGTTTACAAATCCTCGAAAATCAATGTGAATATCAACAGCCACCAGATCAAAACCGCCCACAGCAACCGAACCTTCAACACCATTTCGATGGGACGAATGACACTCTCGAATTACTTCGAGGGCATGGAACACATCTTTCCGCGAGGCGTCGGGATTGATTATTTCTCGACCCCGGACCAACTGCGGCAAAAGGTGGAGTATTACCTGGACCACCGGCAGG
>JAKPRU010000056.1 GCA_029557025.1 Candidatus Omnitrophota bacterium
GAGGTTGAGATATTCAGCTGGAAGGGATGATGAAATATAAGTTCAATAAATTCAAACCATTCTCTGTCTTCTCCCAATCTTTGGGGGAGAGGATTCGAGGTTCATTCGTAGTTATATTCAAATTAAGGAGATTATGGTGGAAAGCGACCGCCCGTTGATTGTCCAAAGCGACAAGACCCTGTTCCTTGAGGTCGAATCGCCGTATTTCGCGGAGGTACGCGACCATTTAGGGGCATTCGCGGAACTGATCAAATGTCCGGAGCATATTCACACCTACCGGATCTCCCCCCTCTCCTTGTGGAACGCCTCCAGCGCGGGAATGACCTCGGATGAGGTCATCGAAATACTGCGCCGATATTCGCGATACCCCGTTCCTCCGAATGTGGAAATCGACATTGCGGAGTCCATGAAACGGTATGGTCGCCTTGTATTGGAAAAGGATGATACGGGACTTTTGCTGCGCTCGGACGATCCCCTGTTACTCGACAGCCTCAGTCGCCAGAAGACAGTCGGTCCGTACATGATGGAGCGGCTGGATCCCTATACTTTCCGTGTGGGGGGAAAATACCGGGGCAACCTCAAGCAGAATCTGATCAAACTGGGTTATCCGGTAAAAGACCTTGCGGGGTATGTGCCCGGCGCTCCGTTGAGCATCCGGTTAAGAGAGACAACCCTGGCCGGCAAGCCGTTTCACCTTCGAGACTACCAGAAGGACGCTATTGCGGCGTTTTATCGGGATGGGAGCCGGGAGGGAGGAAGCGGTGTGGTAGTTCTTCCGTGCGGAGCGGGAAAAACCGTGGTCGGGCTTGGTGTTATTGCGGCCATGCAAACACATACCCTGATCCTGGTTACCAATGTCGTTGCGCTCCGCCAATGGAAACGCGAACTTGTAGATAAGACTTTTATCGATCCCGATCTGGTCTGCGAATACAGCGGTGAGGCGAAGGATATCGGCCCGATCACGGTCGCAACCTACCAGATTCTGACCTATCGCAAAAAGAAGTCGGAGGGGTTCCCGCATTTGGGGTTGTTTGCTGTTCGAGATTGGGGATTGATTATTTATGATGAAGTTCATCTGCTTCCCGCTCCGGTGTTTCGAATTACCGCCGAAATCCAGGCTCGGCGGCGCTTGGGTTTGACCGCCACGCTGGTTCGTGAGGATCGAATGGAAGAGGATGTGTTCAGCCTGATCGGCCCGAAATGCTTTGATGTGCCCTGGAAAGTCCTGGAGGAACAGGGGTGGATCGCCACGGCGGAATGCCATGAGGTTCGGATTCCGTTCCCCATCGAAGAACGTCGGAGATACGTGCTGGAACTGCCGCGTGTCCAGTTTCGCATTGCATCGGAAAATCCGTTGAAAATGCCGGTCGTTCAGGAGATTCTTCGGCGACACCAAGGTTCGCGTATCCTCGTGATCGGACAATACCTTTCGCAGCTTCAAATCGTGGCGGATGAATTGAAATGTCCGTTAATCACAGGATCGACGCCGAATACGGTTCGGGAAAACCTCTACGAGAAGTTCCGACAGGGGGAAATTCTGACCCTGGTGGTATCCAAGGTGGCCAATTTCGCGATTGATCTCCCGGAGGCGCATGTCGCTATTCAGATTTCGGGGACATTCGGCTCCCGCCAGGAAGAGGCTCAACGTCTGGGGCGGATTCTCCGTCCGAAAAGCGACGGGGCGATCGCGCATTTTTATACGCTGGTGACACGGGACAGCAACGAGACCGAGTTTGCACAAAAACGGCAGCTGTTTCTGACCGAACAAGGATATAAGTATCACCTGGAAACCGCAGAAATTTACGTTCCCGAACTGGCAGCGTGAAATTTGGAATTCCATTTGTATGATCTAAGAGAAACCGATGGGGGACTCCTATACGCTTCTGGACATATTGATCCGGCTGGGTCTTGAGGACCTTCAGGAACTGGCACGGCGATCCGGCTCGATTGCATCGCCCTCCCGCCGATCTCTTTCGGCGCAAGTCCTGGCTCAGTATCGTGACAGGAACTTCATCCGAAGAATAGTCCGGGCACTCCCGAAAGAGGCCATGGGGCTGCTGGGTTTTCTGGTTCTATTGCAGGATCAATCCAGGCAAGGGCTTCAGGGAAGAACGCAATGGGAGGATTACCCGGAGCAGACTCAACACCTCGATGCGCTGCTCCATGCAGGGCTTCTGTTCCACTTCCCCGATGAGAACTCCGAGCCGATTATTCCCGAGGAAATCATCCCCGCGATTCGCGATACCCTTCTGGAACTCGAACAGAACGAACCGTCCGTGCAGGAAGAAAGGCTGTGGGGCGGGACCGAGCGGATACTTCTGATGCAGTTTCGGTTGTTGGCGGCTGTTCAAAAAGGGCGATTCCGGCAGACTCCGGCGAACTTGCTCGGCAAAAGGGAGCTGGAACAATGGTTAGGCGAATTGCCCAACGATGTATTTCCTCCCAATTCCATTCCAAACATGATCGACCCCCAGACCGTTGCGGATTTCCTTCTGAGCGCAGGGTTGCAGTCGGGATTGATCGACCGGTGGAAAGGGGAATTGCGAATTACGAACGAGATTTTTGATTGGTTGCGGCAAGATCGGGGGACATTGACAAAAAATCTCTGGAATCGATTTGTACGTTCCGTGGCAATCCGGTATCCAGCCTGGTATATCCCGCTGTTCTGCGCGGTTTATGCAGCAGAAAATGAGCAGGTTCTGTGGAGGATCTCTCCATCGTCGGCAACAGGGTATCGGGGAACACTGGCTGTCTGGCTGTCGTGGTTCGGCCTCGTTCGGGTTTCCCGCCAGGCTGGGGGAGTTATTGCCGTTCGCACATCCGCACCTGTTCCCTGGGAATCGGGGGAAAAGAAGTCTGTCGAACAGGGAACCACTTTGGGGACACTCCAGCCTAATTTCGAGTTGATGGTTTCTCCTGATACCCCGCTGGATTTGCTCTGGGAGATCGAACGCTTTGCGGATCACGATCACACGGATGTTGTCTCGATTTACCGACTGAATCGGGAATCTATCATCCGGGGACTGAAAGACGGGCTATCCGCCGATGAAATTCGGAATTACATCAAGAATCTCACCGGCAATCGTATCCCGCAAAATGTGCAATTCTCGCTTGCTGAATGGTTTCATTCTTACGGGCGGGTTGAGGTGGAGGAGGTTCTGTTACTTCGGTGCAGAGATGCACAGGTGGCGGAGGAAGTTTTGCACATCTCCGAATCGGAGGGCTACATCCGGGAACGTCTCGGACCGAACCTCCTGGCAGCGGAGCCGGAAAAAATCGAGCAGTTGATTGAGATGCTCGAACGACTGGGGCTGACTCCGGTGGTGAGGTTGTCCAAGAGGGATGGTGCATAAATCTTGCGCCGGATCTCCGACGGAAGGGACAAACGGATTACGTGGTCATTATCTCTTCCCTTTGGGCATCCCACTCCGGTTCCTTTGGCGCTCTGGGTTCCACCTCGGTTGGTTCATTTGAATTCTGCCAAAGGTAACTCAGTTTCAATCCGCGTAATCCGGCGGACCAGGCCAATTTCCCAAGAGTCACGTCACTGTCGACGCGATAGATGATTCGGATTCCGGTTTCCTGCTGGATTCGCTGGGATTTGTACGCGATCTCATCAACGAATGATCTGGGCATGATCCTGATCCCGGAGAAGTCGATCACAAGATCCGTCAGTTCCTGCCCCCGAATTCGATCTTTGAGCGCCTCAATCGCCTCCGCGCCCCGTGTACGGGTCGCCACTGATGGAACCAATTCGGAAACTCTGATTTCCATTATCATCGCCTCTTTTCAGGAAATCCGAACTCCATCTGAACACCCGGCAAGTCGAAGGCCATGTTGCCATACCGGCGACGCCCACCCTCGTCAATCCTATAATATCCATCATTTGAAGAAAAATATAAATAACCCCCTTTCTCTAAAATCAGATCTTTCAAGTCAGATAGTCCGGTTCCCCCCCTCGGACTTCCGAGTTATTAAAGGCTTGAATGCTCTCACGGTGCATCGTGCGTAATGTCCACGATATCATTCAACGACGTTGTGGTCTCTATGCGTATCAATTGTTCATACCGAACTGTATTCGCATCGAAATTGAAACGTTGAAACAACCGCTGCCGAGCAAGATATCTCTTGACTCTCGGACCCCGTTACTATTGAAATGCCTCAGTAACATCCCCAGATAGATGACCGCAAAAGGCTCGATAAAAGAGACGTCACGCAGGTCAATCACAGTGGGCTGTGTGGGCTGTCGATTGAAGTCGATTTTCGCGCACATCTGCGAGATATTGAAGAAACCCAGATTCATCCCAACTTCTCCCTCAGTCGTTTTATTATCTCTGCCGCGCAGTGGTGCCGGAGATGATTTTCAAGAACATGCCGATGACCAATCTCGGCAACGGCGTTGGCTGCTTGCATTCCCAATTATCGACGTTATGGGCAATCCGATTCTCGCCGGCTTTTCCCTCATCCCATTGAAAGCCGATAACATCGTCAAACTCATTTTTTTCATTCTCAAATAACTGTATACGCACGGAATATACACCTCAAGAGTCTTGCCTTGCGCCAGGAATAAGTCATATAAATAGAAAATTGAACAAAATACCGATTGAACTCCACTGACGTCAGCTGTATAATCAATGGTTGAACATCATCCGCAACCATACGGGGATGAGCGCCGAACCGACCCTGTTGACTTTCTCGGTCGATGCGACAGCAGAAAAATCCATGGGAAATCAGCCGATTGCAACAGGAGGTCGGAAATATGATAAAAAAATCCGCGTTTACACTGATCGAACTTCTGATTGTGGTCGCGATCATCGGGATTCTGGCCGCTATCGCCGTTCCCAATTTCATGGTGGCCCGAGTTCGAGCCAAAGTCGCCCGATCGCTTGAAGAGCAACGAGTCTATCGGCATGTCCAGCAAATGTATATGTTGGATGTCGGAGACCTTCCGGGGCATTACGACGGCAAGGAGGAACACTGCCCGTACATCAACTTGGGCTATATCAGCAGCCCTCTGAGAGACCCCTTCATGGAGCATAAGGAAGACCATCCCGGTTTCAAGTACCAGGAAGGGATGTACCACAGTACGCATATCACAACCGAGTGGTCTGTTGATGTGAAGGCGTTGAATGTCCCGTTGTATGACCAGTGGGTCGGGGCAGGAAAACCTTATGTGATTTATGGAGAGGGACCGGGAATCTGCGGGGCCTGGGTCGCTTACGATACCAGCAATGGTCTCCAAAGCTGCGGGATTATCATCGGAATCGGCATTCGAGGCAAAGGGATACCGGATAGCGGTCTGGCGGGTAGGAGTTGTAATTAGCGCAGTCGTTATGATATATATTTGGAATAATTCCCAGTTGGAGGTCGAGCGCATGAAAAAATCCGCGTTTACACTGATCGAACTTCTGATTGTAGTGGCGATCATCGGGATTCTGGCTGCCATTGCCGTTCCCAATTTCATGGCCGCCCGAGTTCGAGCCAAAGTCGCTCGATCGCTTGAAGAGCAACGGGTCTATCGGAGTATTCAGCAAATGTACATGTTGGATGTGGCAGACCTTCCTGGGCACTACGACGGCAAGGAAGAACACTGTCCGTACATCAATCTGGGCTATATCAGCAGCCCTTTGAGAGATCCCTTCATGGAGCATAGGGAAGACCATCCTGCTTTCAACTCCCAGGAGGGGATGTACCACAGTACACATATCACAGAGAGCTGGGCCGAGCGCGATGTCAAAGTTCTGAACCGCCCTCTGTACGACCAGTGGACCGGTGCGGGAAAACCCTATGTGATTTATGGAGAGGGACCCGGAATCTGCGGGGCCTGGGTGGCTTATGACACCAGCAACGGCCTGCAGAGCTGCGGGATCATTGTCGGAATCGGCATTCGGGGCAAAGGGGTGCCGGACAGCGGTCTGCAGGGAAGGAAATGTAATTAGCACAGTCACCACAACAACAGAACCGCCGGCGTTTTACGAGTTCTGCGATTAAAAATATCTTTGCCGCGATTCTTCATTCTATTTTCTGTCGAGAAACCGGGGGTCTGCGACGCCTTCTTTCCGCGCTCCGCCTCAGAAAAGAAGGGTTTTCCTCTCTCGCCGGCCGCTTCTCTTCCCAAAACCGCATGGGTTCCCTCTTTGCAAAACGGTGATATCCTGATGCACCATCCATCAGAAACTCCCATTTATCCGTTTGGCAAGACGGGTAGACGGGAATCGAGCAAAAGAGAGTGCGCGAATGGAACCCATCCCCGGAATCGGCGTGATGGCCGAAGAATATCGGGAGGATTTTCTCGATTTGAATTGCACCAGCGATGGCGCGTGGAAAGTCGGCGTCGAGGGTGTGCAGCGCATTTTGACACCGCTGGATCGGAAGGTGGAGTTTATCTGTTTCAAAAACAAGACACTCACCCTGGTCAAATCCGGCATGGGGCATCCGGCGATCTACCCGCTTCCCGAAGGAAGGTTTGGACCGCCTGCAAAAGCCGTTCTGATGGACCTCGATGGAACCAGCGTGGTCAGCGAGGAGTTCTGGATTTGGATCATTGAACAAAGCACGGCGCGTCTGCTGGGCAATCCCCAATTCACGCTTGAGGAAGCGGACCTTCCGCATGTCTCCGGGCATTCGGTCTCCGAACACCTTCGCTATTGCATCGACAAATACTGTCCCGGAAAAACCGTCGAGGAAGGCCGAAAATACTACTTCGATATTACCCATTTTGAACTGAATGAGATTCTGGAAGGCCGGGGAAAACAGAATGCGTTCAAGCCTGCGCCGGGACTGAAGGAGTTTCTACTGGAACTGAAAGGGCATGGAGTGAAAATCGGCCTGGTCACGTCCGGTCTGTACGAAAAAGCCTGGCCGGAAATTGTCTCGGCGTTTCGAGCAATGGGCTTGGGAAATCCGCTGGAGTTTTACGATGCCATAATCAGCGCAGGATTTTCCATCAAAAAAGGCCAGGTCGGAACACTGGGCGAACTGGAAGCGAAGCCACACCCATGGCTGTATGCGGAAATAGCGCGCGTCGGCTTGGGAATCGAACCGTCCCTGCGTCACCGGACCGTCGGCTTGGAAGACTCTTCCGCCGGAGTGGTGGCGATTCGCCTGGCCGGATTTGCCGCAATCGGAATCGGCGGCGGGAATATCACACAAAGCGGAGTCCGACCCCTGTTGCTGGCCGAATGCGCGAACCTCAGAGAGGCGTTACCCATGATTCTGGGTCGATGAATAAAATAAACATACTTGAACACACATTCGATACTCAACATCGGAGGAAAAACCTATGGCGCGTAAAGATTTCATTACACTTATTCGGTGTTTTGCGTACGGCTATGCGATTCTTACGGTAGCGCCGCTTTGGGTACAGGCCGATAAATACCCCGTCAAGGTGGGAGTGATAAAACAGGAAGTAACCGTTGTGTACGGCCTGCAGGATGGCCTTCCCTCTGTCGAGGCGACTGCTGTAGCGATTGCGCCGGATGGACAAGTGTATGCCGGGACAAAGAAGGGCCTGGCTGTTCTCAAAGACGGGCGGTGGAACAAGCTGTATAGCGGGTCAATTTTCGCGTCGATAACGGACGGCGATCGAATACTTGCCGCGGCGGGAAAAGAGCTGGTTTCTGTCGGTGCGGACGGTGTCAAGCCACTCTTACTGTTGCCCCCCGGAGAAGTGTTGCGGATGGCCTCTAAGAACGGGATTGTCTACCTGGCTATGAACAGCGGGCTGTACCGCTTAGAAAACAAGGCTCTCGCGGCGGATGACACGCTGAATGGAATGCTGGGGGAAAACAAACACGTCTATTCGGTAGCCGTGGATGATAAAGAAACACTCGCCGTCGGTGCGGAGTCCGGTCTTTTCAGGAAAGAAGCGGGACAGAACTGGACGGCCTTGTATCCGTTCGACAAGACCGGTCGCAGCTGGGCGCCGCGAAGTGTCCGGGGCGTGGCGTTTGACTCCAAGGGACGGCTGTGGTTCGCAAGTCCGCAGGGGGTCGGATGCTATGACGGAGCATGGACATTATATGAAGGAAAGGATGGACTCCCGTTTAACGATTTCACCACCCTGTGCGCAGGGGAGGACGGCGTTGTCTGGTTCGGGACCCAAATGGGCGCAATTCGGTTCGATGGGCAAAACTGGGCTTATCGTCAGGGCCGAGCATGGCTGCCGAATGATAAAGTAGTGAATATGGCGGTCAATGCAAACGGAGACGCCTGGTTTGCAACACCCGGCGGTGTCGGAGTCATCGAACGCCGCCCGATGACACTCGCCGAAAAAGCGGAATTCTACGAAGACGAAATGGAGAAATACATTCGCCGGACAGAATACGGCTATGTCTCCGAGGTCGGACTTGGAAAACCCGGGGACAAAAGCGAAATCCATTACTCCGACAGTGACAATGATGGTCTCTGGACCAGCATGTACGGCGCGGGCGAGTGTTTCGCCTATGCCGCAACCAAAGATCCGAAAGCAAAAGACCGTGCGAAACGGGCGTTTGAGGCGCTGCGGTTTCTCAGTATCGCCCCGGTCGGCGGCGAAGTGCAACAGCAACCGGGATACGTGGCGCGGACCGTCGTTCCCACAACGGAACCGAATCCGAATGCACACTATACACTCGAAGGCCAGCAGCGTACCCGTGCCACCCGCGATTCGCTCTGGAAAGTCTATACGCCCCGGTATCCCCTTACGGCGGACAAAAGGTACTGGTACAAAACCGATGTCAGTTCGGATGAATTGGACGGACATTATTTCTTCTACCCGGCTTATTACGACTTAGTGGCCGATACGCCGGAAGAAAAAGAGCGTGTACGCGAGGTGGTCCGCAACATTACGGATCATCTGGTCCGTAACGATTTCTGTATGATCGACTTCGATGGGACACCCACGCGCTGGGCGGTCTATTCACCCGCAAAACTCAACCATGACCCTAACTGGTACGCCGAGCGGGGACTCAAGTCACTCAGCATTCTTTCCTACCTGGCTGTAGCGGAACATATCACCGGCGATGCGAAATACGGCGAAGCGGCTAACCGGCTCCGTCAGGAACATGCATTCGATACGAATATCATGATCCCCAAAGTCCATAACGGAATCGGTTCGGGGAACCAGTCCGATGACGAGATGTTCTTTATGTGTTTCTACAACCTGGTGAAATACACAAAAGATGATGCATTACGCGAACGGGTTACATTTGCCTTTTATGAGCATTGGGTCCGCGAGTTTCCGGAAGTGAATCCGTTCTTTAATTTCGCTTACGCCGCATCGGGAATGGGAACGCAATACACCGATCCCTGGGGGACACACGATCTATCCCCGTGGGATGGCTGGCTGACCGATTCCATCGACACGCTGGAGGGATTTCCGCTGGATCGATGCAACTGGGCACGTCATAACAGCCATCGGCTCGACATCGTGTTTCTCGAACCGCAGGCCGCGTTCGAATCCTTTGCCCGTAACCGTAAAAATCGCAGTCGCGGCTATTTGGTAAACGGCAAGGTGTTACCGGTACAGGAACGTCACTTTAATCATTGGAACACAGACCCCTGGGAATTGGATTATGGCGGAAACGGGCAGGGCCTCGCCAGCGGCACAGTCTTCTTGCTCCCGTATTATATGGGCTTGTACCACGGGTTTATCGAGTAGTCTGTCGATTGGGAAGGGAAGAGATCAATCCTCTTTTGCAGGGGTGTTCCGCGCCGGTTCGTTCACCCGCCGCCGACAGCCAGCATGGACTGACTGTACTTCGAGCGAAGCGCGTCCAACTCCTGCCGGATGTCCTCAATCCTCTTCAAGTATTGAGGGATTTCTTCTTGAACCACTTCCATCATTCCGACATCCCCTTCCCGGATGTTCTTCAGCCGAACATCGTCCAACACCAGGATCATCGCTTCCAGGAATTCCAACCGGTCCAGGAGTTTTTTCTCCTTACGGACCCACGAATCCCCGGCGGTTCGCAGGCGGTCTCCGTAAAAAACGGTCTGTTTCGAACGCGAGTTGGGTAATTGCACCAATTCTCCCATGGCATCCTCCTGAATGAGAACACCCACGGCGAACGCAAAGATCGTACCTGTCCCAATAGACGCAATAAGTCACCTGTTTTCGAGTACTTACGAAAGATCGTTCTCCACATCATAAGGAATTTTCTGCCCGGATATCGGCAAAACTCGTTCCTTATCTTGCAAAGGAACGATGCACCTTCATACAATGGAGCGGTGGAATCCCTGGAGACAGGTCCCGAGAATCATTGGAAAGCAGGAGCCTGATGACAGATTGGCAAAGAATCGGCGTGTTGATTCGAGCGGTTTTGCGCTATCGACTCCGTC
>JAKPRU010000057.1 GCA_029557025.1 Candidatus Omnitrophota bacterium
TGCCGGAGTTATGACAGGGACAGGCAGAGAGAAGGAGTTATGACAGGGACAGGCAGAGACGCCTGTCCTACTGGGGGGAAACCCATCCCGGCCCTGCCGGAGTTATGGCAGGGACAGGCAGAGACGCCTGTCCTACTGGGGGGAAACCGATCCCGGTCGTCCCGGAGTTATGGACAGGGACAGGCAGAGACGCCTGTCCTACTGGTGAGAAACCCATCCCGGTCGTCCCGGAGTTATGGCAGGGACAGGCAGAGACGCCTGTCCTACTGGTGGGAAACCGATCCCGGTCGTCCCGGAGTTATGACAGGGACAGGCAGAGAGAAGGAGTTATGGCAGGGACAGGCAGAGACGCCTGTCCTACTGGGGGGAAACCCATCCCGGTCGTCCCGGAGTTATGGCAGGCAGAGACGCCTGTCCTACTGGGGGGAAACCGATCCCGGTCGTCCCGGTAAACGGGGAGGGAGAAGAAGTTTGTCATTCCAATGTACGCCGTGCGATCACAAATTCACTTGCAAGCCTTTGCTTTTCAAGTATTCCTTGACTTGGCGGATGCTGAATGTGCGAAAGTGGAAAACCGACGCGGCCAGGAGGATCTCCGCGCCGCCCTCGACTACCGCCTGGTAGAAATGGTCCAGGGTTCCCGCACCACCGGATGCGACAACCGGCAGATCGACCGCATCCGAGATCGCCCGCGTGAATTCGAGATCGTAGCCGTTCAGGGTTCCATCGCCATCCAGGCTGGTAGGAAGAATCACGCCTGCGCCGAGGTTCTGGCATTGTTTCGCCCATTCAACCGCGTCCTTGCCGACTGGTTTGGTTCCCCCGGAGACGACGAGTTCGAAGCCGGATGGCATGTCCGAATTCCGGCGCGCGTCGATGGCTACCGTTACCTTGTCCGATCCCACGGCGTCCGCCGACTGCCTCACAAGGTCGGGATTCCTGACCGCCGCGCTGTTCATGGAAACCTTGTCCGCTCCCGCTGCCAGAACCTCTTCAACATCCCGCAGGCTGCCGATACCGCCGCCGACTGTCAGGGGAATGTCGATCACCGAGGATACGCTTTTGACCCACTCGAGGCGGGTTTTGCGGTTCTCCACTGTGGCGGCGATATCCAGCATGGCCAGCTCATCCGCGCCCTCCTGCTGATAAAACGCCGCGTTTTCAACCGGATCGCCCGCATCGCGGATATCCACAAAATGAACGCCTTTCACGACACGCCCGTTTTTCATATCCAGGCAAGGCATGATTTTAATCGGCATTTTTTGAGATCCTTTCTGATGTCGTACTGAAATATATCAAACCGCGAATGGGGGGCACATGGCACGCTGCCCGCGCTGCCCCGGCATCCTTGCCGATATTCCCGCGAAAGCCGGAATCCGGTGTCCACAAAGAGGGTGGCACAGGCTTCCTGCCTGTGAGCAGGAAGGCGAAGAAGGCTGAACATCGAGTGAATCATCAGGCAGGGATGCCTGAGCTACTGCTCTTATCTGCTTGACGATTTGGATTACCGGACGTAGCATGATTCAGATTTTTATCACGGTGAATGTTAATGCGTTCATTTCTTGCGATACTCTTGGCCCTCGTTGCGGCTTCAGCCGCCATGGGTGAGGGTGATATTGTCTATGTCATCCCACTCACGGGCGAGGTGGAAAAGGGGCTGTTTCATGTGTTCCAGCGGGGATTCAAAGAAGCAGAAGACCTGAAGGCTGTTCAAATCGTGATCGAAATGGACACTCCCGGCGGGCGGGTGGATTCTGCATGGGAGATCTGCGATTTGATCCTGGATTCGAGCATTCCCGTAGCGGTGTTTGTGAGCGGAGATGCCACTTCCGCCGGGGCGATGATTGCTCTTGCGGCGGAGAAGATTTTCATGACTCGCGGGAGCACGATCGGGACGGCCGCTCCGGTTGTCATGGGACCGGGCGCAGGCGAGAGCGAGATGATGGATAAAAAGGCGCTCTCGTTTGTCGAAGCCAAATTCCGAAGTATCGCCGAGATTCGCGGGTACGATGAAGAGATTGTCTGTGCGATGGTGAATCCGGATGTTGTGGTGGAAAAAACAGGCGAAAACGGTGAGAAGATCGTGATCTCGGAAAAAGGCTCCCTGCTGACATTAACCGCACCGCAGGCGGTTCGGTGGGGTATTGCCAAAGCGGAGGTCAGGAGCCTGGAAGAGGCTTTGTCGCAGCTGGGTCTGGGCGATGCGACGGTTGTCCGGTTGCAGGAGGCCTGGTCGGAGAGAATCGCGCGTTTTGTTACCAGCATGGCGGTTTCCGGCTTGTTGATGACTGTCGGATTGCTGTGTATTTACTTGGAAACGCGCGCCCCCGGATTCGGGCTGCCCGGTATCCTTGGCATCCTATGCCTTGCGCTCTTTTTCTGGGGACACAGCATCGCCAACCTTTCCGGCTGGGAAGGCCCGCTGCTGTTTGCGATCGGGATCCTTTTGTTGGGACTGGAGATTTTTGTCACGCCGGGATTCGGGATTCTTGGGGTTTCCGGGATTGTTGCGATCCTGCTTTCCTTTGTTGTCACGCTGGTGGGGCGTTCGCCGGTCACAAACCCGAGTTATTTTTACCATTCGGTCGACTCCGGGGATGTGGTTCACGCGATGGGGGTGACCCTCATTGCGGTGGGATTGGCGACGGTCGGGTTTATGCTGACGCCGTTCCTGTTTCCTGCGGTTGCCCAGACCCGGTTGGGCAGGCGCCTGGTGCTGGAGGAATCGGAATCCCGTGGAGAGGGATATCACTCTCACCAGGATGCGGAAGATTTGCGGGATTGGGTCGGGGCACGAGGGATCGCCTATACGGCTCTTCGGCCTGCCGGAATTGCGGTTGTGAACGGCCGGCGGGTAGATGTAGTCAGTGAAGGCGGTTTTGTGAATCGAGACGATCCGGTCGAGGTGGTGAGGGTGGAAGGGCGACGAATCGTGGTGAAACCTGTATGATGCGGGTGAACCATCGAAGTCTCGACAGAACGAGGGGCACACAATGTCATTCGCATTGATCGTCGCATTGCTGGTTGTCGGGTTCCTGTTCGTCTTTTTCGAGTTTTTTGTTCCGGGTGGAATACTGGGAGTAACCGGCGCGTTTCTGATGGCGATCGGGATTTTTCTTTGTTTCAAGACCGAGGGGCCGCAGGTCGGGTGGATTGTGCTGATTTTGGCGCTTGTGGTCAGTATCACAGTGATTATTGCCGGCTTCAAGCTGATGCCGCGCTCTCCCCTGGGCAAAGTATTGATTCTGAAAGAGGGGCAATCAAAGGCCACAGGCTATACGGCACAGGCCGATGACGCAGATTCCCTGTTGAACCAGGAGGGAGTTGCGGTAAGCGACCTGAGACCGTCGGGCGTTGCGACGATCAACGGGACACGGATGGATGTGATGACCGACGGCGATTATATTGAGGCCGGAACGCGGGTCCGGGTGGTCGAGGTGGCCTCGAACCGGATCGTGGTTCGACGGGTGTAAGTGTACTGAGACAATCGGAATTTCTGATGACGAGGTGATGTGCCATGAGTCCGTTCCCCGAGGTAGCCGTATTTCTTCTGTTTTTTGTTGTCGTTCTGCTTCTGTTTTTCTTTTTCTATTTTATCCCGATCCGTCTTTGGGTTGCAGCGATCATGTCTCGTGTGCCGGTTTCGCTGTTTTCCCTTGTCGGGATGCGTCTCCGTCGGGTTCCACCGAGCGTCATCGTGAATCCGCTGATCAGCGCGGTGAAAGCGGGGCTTCATCTGACATCGGATCAATTGGAAGCACACTATCTGGCCGGGGGGAATGTGTTCCAGGTGGTCAACGCGCTCATTTCGGCGGACAAGGCAAATATCAAGTTGACCTTTGAGCGGGCGGCGGCGATTGACTTGGCGGGTCGCGATGTGCTGGAGGCGGTGCAGATGTCGGTCAAACCGAAAGTGATCGATGCACCGGACCCGCGTAAGGGAAACGAATTTATTGCCGCTGTGGCAATGGATGGAATCCAGTTGCGGGCAAAAGCGCGTGTGACTGTGCGGGCGAATCTGGAACGCCTCGTCGGTGGAGCTACGGAAGAGACCATTATTGCACGGGTCGGGGAAGGTATTGTCACAACGATCGGGTCGGCTACATCGCACAAGAAGGTTTTGGAAAATCCTGACACGATCTCCCGCACCGTTCTGGAGAAAGGGCTGGACGCGGGAACCGGTTTTGAGATTCTTTCCATCGATATTGCCGATGTGGACGTGGGCGACAACATCGGAGCGAAGTTGCAGATCGATCAGGCCAACGCGGACAAGTTGATCGCGCAGGCGCTCGCAGAGAAACGTCGCGCGGAAGCCGTTGCGCGAGAACAGGAAATGCGCGCGCGGGTTGAGGAGATGCGGGCGGAGGTCGTTCGGGCAGAAGCGCAGGTCCCACTAGCCATTGCGGAAGCATTTCGAAACGGCAACCTGGGAATCATGGACTATTATCGTTACAAGAACCTTGCGGCAGATACCGACATGCGCTCTTCCATTGCGAAGGGCGTGGAGGGGGGGAAGCCCAAACTCGATAGCGGGACCGTGAATCCGTAAACTCTGTGCATATCCCGTGACGAA
>JAKPRU010000090.1 GCA_029557025.1 Candidatus Omnitrophota bacterium
GAAGAATGGCAGGATCCCACGCAATTGAATCAAGTCGTTGTTGTGCGGCGGGATCCGGTGACAGGTGAGGTCAGGGTGGGCACGTATCTGGTGGATCGCGCCTGTCTGGGTGTGAAAAACGCATACGCAGCCAACTTTGTCAATGCGGAATCTTTTCGCCGGGAGATGTTGTCAGGAATGCAAGAACGGCAAAAGCTCATTCAGGTGGACTTCAATCTCGCGGTGAAGATCATTAGAGTCGGTATCGAGTATGCGGCGCAGTTCGGTTTTCGTCCGCACCGTGATTACCTCGAAGCCTCGATTCTGTTGCAGGACGCCGATCCGGATGCGGTGGATGTCGAAATTTCTGTAGGTGGGCCAGAGGGAAAGCCGTTCTTCATCGCCGGACCGTACGATAACGTGGATAAAATCATGAGCCGGTTGAGGCAACAACTGGGGCCTGGGGGCTTTAACTATTTGATGCCTGTAGCCCCTGATAGCGAATTCCTCCGGGCCGGGGATGCGGTGTTAGATTTGGATGATGATGAGGAGGACGAACTGTTCTTGTGGGACGACGATGAGGATGACGTTTTGGACATTGGCGACTTCGAATTCATCGAACCGTCTGCCGACGATCGTTGAGGGTTTGTAACACGAATTCCAATTCGCGTTGTAGGTCTCGAATACAGGGCTGGATCACAAATCCAGCCCTTTCTCTTTCCTGTGGCGCGTTATGCTGTATAATGCTTCAGTTAGGTGTAGAAAGGAGCACATGGCGAAGACCTACGTTTCCCTGGACTTAGAAACAACCGGCCTGGATCCCATGCGGGATGCGATCATTGAAATCGGCGCATTGCGCTTCGATGGCGATCAGGTTTTGGAGACGTTCTCTATGTTTGTCAACCCGGGGCGGAAAATCCCCCCGTTTGTCACCGAGCTGACCGGCATTACCAACGCGCACGTGGAAGGCGCGCCCGGTGGACGTCAGGCGACGTACAAACTGGCCGAATTTGTGGGCCGCGATCCGGTGGTGGGACACAACATCGGCTTTGACCTGGCCTTTTTGCGCCAGCACAACGTCCTGCGCGGCAATCCCTCAATCGACACCTTCGACCTTGCCGGTATTTTGGTGCCGCACGCCGGGCGCTACAGTCTGGCGAATCTTGTCCGCGAGCTGGCGATTGACTTGCCGG
>JAKPRU010000095.1 GCA_029557025.1 Candidatus Omnitrophota bacterium
CTGATCCATCCAGTTCGGGACATGATACCTCTGATCCGAATCGAGTTTGCGAGGTAGAATCACATCGACCCCAAACAGACGCCGCGAATTCGATTTCCAACGAGCTGTGGCGCCATTCTCTTCACAGGTTCCCGAAAAAAGGAGAGCATAATCGAATGCAAGGGACAAACCACCAGAATCCCTGCGACTCCAAGAAAGACTAGGGTATCTCGGAGCCCCCTCCAATGCGGTCACACTCCCATCGACCGGTTTGCATGGCGACGCTTTCACCCCCCATGTTTCATCGAAGGGGACATCAAGTCCATGAACAAAAAGAACGGGTCTGGTCAGACGCTTGTCTCCGCCACTGTATGGAGGGAGATCTACCGTTTTGCCCCGAACTGCATCTCGAATTCGTTCAAATGGAACGTACCGGCGTCCGCCTCCACCGAAGCCGATCTCCTGGTGACCATTGTCATACGAGAAATACATCCCATGAATGGCTCCATCGGAGTCAACCCAAACTCGCCCGGGGGTTTCCCAGTTTGCATCGCGATTATGCCCACAACCACCGTAGTCGCCGACATCGCCATTCCCCTGATCGAACACGCCCTCACCAGGATACGTGACTCCATTTCCACAAGTCACCTTGAAAGGGATGCGGGTGTAAACAGTGAAGTTCTCTCCGTCGGTGCCAGGAATGGGGCAGTTGGCTTCCTTTGTCGCGATGCCACCCGTCAGTCTCGCGGGCTTTGAATCATCCACTTTGATGGTGATCGGTTCCATGCACGTATTGATGACAGGAATCGGGGCATCGGGAGCAAGAGGCTCGGGCTTGCGTGCATCAAGTTCAATGTAGGTGTTGGGGTATCCCTCACAATTGATCCCGTAACGACCACAGTCTTGCCGACACTCATACAGATGCCTGATCGCCTTCTTGTCATCGACCGACTCATAGGCGATCAACAACAAGGTCCAAAGACGATTATCGAGAGGTACGTCAGCACACTCAGCTTTGCGATGAATCCCGAAAGAGGCGTAGGAGGCATCTTG
>JAKPRU010000110.1 GCA_029557025.1 Candidatus Omnitrophota bacterium
AAAGATGCAGAATGGATATTAGGGAACTGAAAGAGCTTGTCTCCGGTGGAGAATCGGAAACGGTAGAGTTCAAGAAATCCACAGGCCAATTACGTCGGGCGTCCGAGACTCTCTGCGGCATGCTCAACGGAAGCGGAGGCCGGGTATTGATCGGTGTCACCCCGGAAGGGCGCATCCTCGGCCAGACGGTTTCCGATAAGACGATCCGCGAAGTGGTGGAAATATTCCCGAAGTTCGAGCCACCGGCTTCGATTATCCAGTTCCGTGTGAATGTCGCGGATAATAAAGATGTGCTGATCCTGGAAGCGATTCCCAATCCCGAATCCCGTCCGTATGCCTTTGATGGGCGGGCCTACCAGCGGATTGGTTCGACGACTTCAATCATGCCCCAGGCAACTTATCAGCGCCTTCTAAGTGAAAGAACGCATAGTAATATCCGCTGGGAAAACCAAATTGCTGAAGGCTACGATAACACGGACCTGGATTCTGAGGAAATTCTCCGCACCGTGCGGCTTGGAATTGCCGCCGGTCGCTTACCGGAGTCAACCGGTACCGTTATTCCGGATATTCTGGAGCGTTTGGGATTGCTCAGGAACAGCCGCCCCAATCAGGCTTCCATCGTCTTGTTTGCTACCCGTTTCATGCCGGATTATCCCCAATGCCAGCTACGCCTTGCCCGCTTCCGGGGCATAAATAAATCAGAGTTTCTCGATCAAAGGCAAATTGAAGGCCACGCCTTCCACCTGCTGGAAGAAGCCATGCTATTTTTACGCCGACACCTTCCTGTGGCCGGGCGCATTATTCCCGGTCTTTTCGAGCGGGAGGATGAACCGCTATTCCCGCTTGAGGCGTTGCGTGAGGCTCTGGTCAATGCCTTTTGTCACAGGGATTATACCATTGCAGGCGGTGCGGTAAGTCTGGCCGTCTATGACGACCGGCTTGAAATATGGAGTGACGGCACCCTTCCCTTCAATCTGAAACCCGAGGACCTCAAGAAAGATCATGCCTCCAGACCGCGTAATCCGCTCATTGCCCAGGTTTTCTATTTGCGCGGGATGATCGAGCGATGGGGACGCGGT
>JAKPRU010000131.1 GCA_029557025.1 Candidatus Omnitrophota bacterium
CCGGATCATCTATAGTTTCTGGATCGTGGCATTTTTGTTTCTGCCGATTATGCTCTCGGACGGGCAGGCTCCTCCGGGATCCCCTCCAAACGAAGGCGCTGCTGCCGGCGGCGCAGATGCAGGCGCTGCAGGCGGGGATACCGGTGGCGGCAGGACCGGCGGTGGCGGATTGGATACAAGGCTTTCCGGCCCCGTCGTCGCAACCCAAACCGATTTGAGTCAGATGCTGACACTGATCGGCGCAGAGGCCGGAATTCACTTTACGATTGACCAGGGAATCAATCCGAAAGTGACTTTCTCCCTCGAAAAGCCAACCGTCCGGGAAGTCTTGGACACCGTCCTGCCCGGCCAGGGATTGGACTATCTCGTTACAGAAGGGGGGAACATTCGCATTGGAAATGAGGCGGTCATTAAAGCTCTCAAGCAAGGGGAGGTGCAGCTGGTTACGCAAACCTTCCGACCCAACTATGTCAATATCGATGCCCTCAAAGAAACATTGAGCGGCATCCGAACCGAGGCAGGCCAGCTGATTTTCGAAACCGACTCCAATCGAATCATTGTCAAAGATACTCCTGAAGCCGTCGCGGAAATGGAAAAGATTATCGCCGAGCTGGACATTCAGACCGAAACGCGCGTGTTCGAGATCGAACACGCCGATGTCCAGGCCGTTGCCGACCAACTCCAGGGCGTTATCAACACCCAGGAAGGGGAACTGATTGTTGATGAACGCAACAGCCTCCTGATTATTACCGATACCATTGATCGTCTCGACCAGGCGGAGGCCATTATCGAGCAGCTGGATAAGGACCTGGAAATCCGTGTGTTCCCGTTGAAATTTACCGACGAGTACAATATCGACTTCATCATCGGTCTTTTGGAACCCATGCTCTCGGCTTCGGGATTCATGGAATACGATCTGCGAACCATGCGTTTGATTATCCAGGACACCCCCAGCCGACTGGATAAGATAGCCAAGCTGCTGGAAGAGTTGGACATTCCAACCCTGCAAGTGTATCTGGAAGTGGATATCGTCCAGGTAAACAAGGTTGACGAGCTGAATCTCGGTACGGAAATGGCAATCGGTAAGAACGCGGCCGGTGCGGAAATCGGTACGACTACGACGCAATTCTCGCTGGACCCCTTTGCGAGTATCGGTTCTTCCGGGATCACATTTACCGACATCAGCGACGGGCGCTACAAGCTGGCCATCGAGGCGATGGTTCGGGAAGACAAGGCGCAGGTGATTGCCAGCCCCCGTCTTCTGGCAGCGGACGATGCGCCCGCCTATTTCAACCTCGGATCGGAAGAACCGTATTCGGTGCGCCAACGGGGGTACTACGGCGGCGGGTACGGGTATGGGGGCGGGTATGGCGGCGATTACTATACCCAACGCTCACGCCCCGTCGGAACAATCCTTGACATTATCCCGCATATCAGCGAGGCGGGATACATCGATATGGAAATCAGCGTAGAGGACAGCAGCGCGGATCGGGTGGACATGGGAAACGATCAACAGGGACTGCGTGTTCATCAGACATTGATCGAAACCCGTGTCACCGTAAAAGACCGCCGAACCGTGGTCCTGGGTGGTGTGATCAACCGCAAAACCAACGATGGGAAAAGCGGTGTTCCCTTTCTGCGAAAAATCCCGGTTATTGGAGCCGCGTTCGGGAGTACGAGCAGCTCGGACCAGAAGACGAAACTGCTGATCTTTATTACCCCCACGATCGTCAATATCGACGATCCTTATGATTTCGCTTTCGTCGAGAATACCGAGCGGATTCGCCAACTGCGGGAGGGTGGTGCCATGGACTTCATGGAAGCCAACGTGGATAAATCCCTGTTGGATTGGAGCGATGAAATCCCCCACGAAAAAGAGGATGTTATCTTCGACAAGCGTCCCACCCCCAAAAAAATCTCTCTGGAGAAAGGCGAAACCGAGGCGGACTGGGAGAATGATAAGGCCGAGTCTGTCCTTCCATCACAGCTGAAGGATCGAGAATACAAAGTGATTGAAGACAACGAAGCCCCAGCAGGGGGAGAGCGATAAACCGCGGATTGCAGTCCCCAATCCACTTCAGCCCCTGGGTCCGAAAAGGCCGACGAAACTGTTGAAAAAGATCCGGTCGAAATTGCCCAGCATTTCGTTTTGCATAATCTGGAGAGCCTCGAAAGAGGAGTTTGGTTTGCGGTAGGAACGTTTTGTCGTGAGCGCATCGAACGTATCGGCGATACAGCAGATTTTCGCGTAGATGTGGATTTCCTCGCCTTTCAGCCGCTTGGGATACCCCGAACCGTCATATCGCTCGTGATGCTGGTAGGCAATGATGGCGGCTTCCTCGGTAAGATTGCCGGTCTTGTCAAGGATTTGATGGCCCAAGTAGGGATGGCGGCGCATGATTTTCCATTCTTCCTGCGACAGCGGCCCGTCCTTGTTGATGATGTCCGCCGGGATTTCGCGTTTACCGATATCGTGCAGAAGAAATCCGCTGCCGAGTCGTTCGAGCTTCTTTCTCCCTTCTCCCTGAAATATCTTCTCTGCAAGAGCAACACTGAAAATACAGACATTTACGGAATGGGTGTATGTGTAATAGTCATGGGAGGTCAGGGCGATCAGGTTGCGCGTGGCTGCCTCTCCCTGAAGGATCAGAGAAACGGTCGGAGCGATCACCGCGTGCGAACGACGAATAGCCTCCGAGGCA
>JAKPRU010000133.1 GCA_029557025.1 Candidatus Omnitrophota bacterium
ACTGGCGAAGGAAAACTCTCCACTATCTCCGGAGATAGACCCGGAATACTTCCCACGTTTCCCGCTGGTTTGAAATAGCGCGAGGAGAACCGCCCCAACGGGTTCCCGGGTATCGGCCCTGAGCACTTTCCCCGATACACGATACCCACTCCCATCAAGGAGTACATCAAAGACTTGACTTGGTGAGTCTATTACCACTTCCATGGTCTTGGCGATGAGAAATCCTCCCGCCGGAGGGGTAACCGTTACTTGATACTTCCCCCAGTAAACCTGCCCAACGGTAGCTAGCCCTGTGCGATCGGTAACCGCGGAGAACAATCCGGAACGCTTCGTCCCGCCCATAGACTGAAGAACCACGTTTGCCCCGATCACCCAGGCCAGATCTCGTGTATCAATTCCCGACCGCATAACTCGCACGAGTACGGTGCTATTCGGTTTCCATGACAAGAGTTGAAGTCCTGCTTGCGACGGGCAGATGACATCCACAACACTGCGAACCGCATCTTTTCGGGATTGAACATAGTAGGCGCTAGGTTCGAGACCATCGATACGGCATCGCCCGGTGGAATCCGTCCTGGCCTGTGCAACAATCGAACCTCGCTCCTGTGGCACAGAAAGGTTGCCGATATTGCACAGGAATGCAGAACCGTCCCGCTGGACGTCCGCAGAATCCATAGGAGATCCCACGCATTCGGATTCGGACTGAAGGAGAAGAGTGTCCCAAATTCGCAACTTGGGAGAAACCGGCCTCCAAGTCGATCCATTCCGCAATGGACTCTGATAGCGAGTGGGGTACTCCGGCTGCCACATACAACCGGCAAGGCCGAGAATAAGGTCTCCGGTACGAAGAACATTGCGCGGTAGAGGTCCTTGGATATCTGTCCGCCATTTCGGCCCCTCGCCCTGAGTGTTGACAACCCGCACCCCTTCCGCCTCTCTACGGACTCGAATTGCGACAGGTCCGCCGGAAGGAGGATTCTTGAATCGGATGGCAGCCGTATCCGGCAGAGGGCGCTGCACGGGGCGGCCTTTCCAGAGAACGACTTCGGCACCCTCGATAGGCACGTCCTGTTTTCTCGATGAGACAACCTGGAATTCGAAGGAGCAGTTGTACTCCAACGTAAAGACAGCTTCTTCGCTTCTGGGCATCACAAGAGTCTCTGTGCGTGGGCTGTACCCCTCGGCAGAGACCACGAATATGTGGGACCCCGCCGCCAACGGCTGAATGTCAAGCCGACCATTTTGGAAAACATAACGGTTCCCATCAATCATGACCTCACCCGCGGAGATCGGGTCCCGTAGCGCGTCGACAATGTGCACCGCCAAGACACTTTCGGGCGGGGGCGTGGCCGTAGGAATTGCAGTTGGCGTAGGACTTCCGTTGTTTCGCTGCTCT
>JAKPRU010000139.1 GCA_029557025.1 Candidatus Omnitrophota bacterium
CCGGCAACGCCAATGAGAACAAACGCCGTTAAAGCCAGGATTTTAGGCAATGACATGATAAAATCAGCACCGCATCTCTATTAAAAGACATTATCATAATACGCACTGATAATTTTGCCAAGCATATTAAAGGAGGAAGAATTCAGTAGTCAGAAGTCAGAATGGCAGCTTAGCCGCCCCCCGGCGGTCTTTTCGTGTAATTCGTGAATTTCGCAGTTAAACAGATGATTGGATATTGATTATTGGATATTGAGCTTGGATCATTCCCGCGCCCCGAAATCGATCGCCGGGCTGTAGCCCACCGCCGGATTCGTCACCCACACCCCGTTCGACACGAACCCCGCCGCGCTCAACAGGTGAAAGTCGAACCCATCTGCATTCACGAACTTCGGATCCGCCACCGTGTTGTGATGCCAGTTCGTATAGACCAGGACAAAATCCGACAGCGTTTCAATACTTGGGTGGATTTTGTCTGTTATGGAAATGATATTTCGAGATCCGGCACTGCCCTCCGGTGGAGCAATGCCCGTTTTGCCGATGATAATGCAGCTAAAAACGTTCGAAAGCACCCCTGCTTGACCGCCAATTCCAACGGAGTTATCTGATATGGCGATGCAAAATTCTATATAATTGTTTCTCGCCGGGGCATACATTCCATGCGCAGCCACACTCGTTGAGTGGAACACACAACGCCGAAAAACATTGCTATTGGATGCCCCGCTGGACTTCAGCGCATGGGAGGAGTTGGAAATCGAATAAATCCGCTCGAATTCGTTGAAAGAAGCCCCGGTCAAGTTGAATCCCGACCCGGCCCCTATTGTCCTTAAATCTTGGAACAATAGATAATTGCCCCGCACATCAATCAAATCTCCGCCCCCCGTAAACACTGTCCCCCCGCCCCAAGGCCGGGTGTCCGGCGATCCTTGGAACACGATCCGGTTAATGGCCGTGCCGTTCACGTTGGTACCGATCATGACATTGTTCGTGTAGATTCCCGTGTCAATCAGGACTACATCCCCCGGTGAAAGGGTGTAGGTGGCCAGTAAGTTGTTCAGTGTAAGTTTTGGCGCGGTATTTGTCGTGCCCGAATTGGAATCGTTACCGGTAAACCCGGGTGTATAGACGTCCCCGTCGTTGGAATTGTCATCGACGTAATAGGTTATGGCGACGGCCCCGGTCGCACAGGCCAGAATCCCGGCCAATCCCATCATCCAAAACCGCAATTTCATGCCATCCATCCTCTCTGTCGGCTCCGGGCAACCCCGGCTTGCAACGCCTACTCGAGAGAAACCATACGCCATGCGCCGCCCAACGGCAAGCCATCAGACGACCCAGAATGCGCATTTGCGCATGAGGCGCATCAGCGATTAGGCGCAGGTTGATAGGACTGCGGCTCACCCGGAGGGTTCGCCCTACCTGCCCGGCAACCGACAGGCCGAGGTAGGGCGAGGCGTCCCTGCCGAGCCGGGCTGTTTCCTTCTATAAACACGCAAATGCCCCTAATCGCAGAGGCGTCTATGCGCATCTTCTCTCCCTTTCTTCCTTTGACCCATTATGTTGCCGAAAATATCGTTCCCTCCCACGACAGCTCTTCCATCTGGCCAACCGCTCTTCCCAGCATTTCAGCACGGACACCGGAAACTGTTCCTCCTTCAATCAGCCTGAAGAATCGCCCCCACTGCCCGCGCATATCCCTTCGGAAAAAGAACTCATCCAACAAATACTTGCCGTATCGGTCTGCCGCATGGCATTCCGATCCTGTAATCTGGAGGTGGTTAAGCGCAT
>JAKPRU010001261.1 GCA_029557025.1 Candidatus Omnitrophota bacterium
GGGATTATGTGGGACACGGGATCGGACGCCGGTTGCATGAGGACCCCCAGATCCCGAATTTCGGAATCCCGCGACCGAACATTCGTCTCCGGCCGGGACTCGTTCTCGCCATCGAGCCGATGCTGAACGCGGGAAATTGGGAAGTGGAACGCTTGTCGGATGAATGGACGGTTATTACGAAGGATCGTAAACTATCCGTCCATTTCGAGGATGTTGTCGCGGTAACAGAAGACGGGCCGGAAATCCTGACCCGTGTCGACTAGCTCCGAAGGTATGAGAAAAGAAACCGATCCGAGGCAATGGCGAAGAAAAATGTCATTGAAGTGACAGGCAAGGTTATCGAAACTCTCCCGAATGCCATGTTTCGAGTGGAACTGGAGAACGGGCATAAAGTCCTTGCGCACATTTCGGGTCGGATGCGAATGCATTACATCCGGATTCTTCCCGGGGATCAGGTTACGGTGGAACTTTCGCCGTACGATCTGACCCGGGGACGAATCACGTATCGGACTGTTTGAGAGGCCCCGGCGAGAAATCGCAGGAAAGAAGGTGGATCATGAAAGTCAAAGCATCGGTCAAACCGATTTGTGAAAAATGCAAAGTCATCCGTCGCAGAGGCGTGGTTCGGGTTATTTGCAAGAATCCACGGCACAAGCAACGGCAGGGCTGAACGCTTCAAGCGGGACTTTGGGTCCCCCAGGAATGATGGAGGAACATTGTGGCACGTATTGCCGGCGTTGACCTTCCACGCGAAAAGCGAGTGGAAATCGGTTTAACTTATATCTTCGGTATCGGGCGAGCCTTATCCAACCGGATTCTAAACCTCGCCCAAGTCAGTCCCGATACGCGTGTGAAGGATCTATCCGAAGAAGAGATCAGCAAAATCAGCAGTATCATCCAGCGGGAATGTGTTGTGGAAGGTGATCTGCGTCGGGAGATCAATGTCAATATCAAGCGCCTGATGGATATCGGGTGTTATCGGGGTCTTCGCCATCGGCGCGGCCTGCCGGTTCACGGGCAGCGGACCCGCACAAATGCCAGAACCCGCAAGGGTCCCAGGCGAACCGTAGGCGCAAAGGCAAAGAAGAAATAAGGGACGGCAGAACGGAGCATCGAATATGGGACGTCAGATTCGAGGGAAAAAGAAAGTCAAGAAGAATGTGCCGCGCGGGGTGGTTCACATCCAGGCGACATTTAACAATACCATCGTCTCGGTTACCGATATGGAGGGCAACGTGATTTCCTGGGCGAGCGCGGGCAACATGGGATTCAAGGGATCCCGCAAAAGCACGCCGTATGCCGCGCAGGTAACCGCGTCGGAGGCCACCAAGCGTGCGATGGAACATGGCTTGTCCAGTGTTGAAGTCTGGGTGAAGGGTCCCGGCTCGGGGCGGGAAGCGGCAATTCGTTCTCTGCAAGCCGCCGGTCTTCAGATTCGGGTGATTAAGGACGTAACCCCCATCCCGCACAACGGATGCCGACCGCCGCAGCGACGGCGTGTGTAAGGAAAGGAGAATTTCTTTGGCGCGTTATCGAGGTCCAGTCTGCAAATTGTGCCGTCGCGAAGGCACGAAACTCATGCTGAAAGGTCAGAAATGCCTCTCGGCCAAGTGCCAGTTTCATCCCGCT
>JAKPRU010000161.1 GCA_029557025.1 Candidatus Omnitrophota bacterium
GACGGAATGCGGAAAGAGACACAGCGGCTCCCGTTTGGCGAGAATGGTCAGCGGCGCTTCTACAGAATCCAACCGGATATGGCTAACCTGTCCGCGAAACACAAGAATCCGATTGATGAAGACCTCGATTTGTCTGCCGAAGTCCAACGGAACATCCAGGTCCTCGCGATGCAGTTCAATCCACGCCTTTGCGGTCATCTGGCGGAACGGGGATCTCACCAGGACACTTCGGGGATTGAATACCCGTGCGGCGAGTGTGCCGGAATCGCCGTAGATTCGCACTTCAATGTCGCAGGATGGTGCGGGAATGGGTATACGATCCGAATTTGCCATGGTTCCGATCCGATGAAAAAGGGTCCTATTTTTAATGGAAGTGGATCAGAAACGGCGAATTTCGTGTGGTTTGCAAAGAAATTTCCCCCTTCGGTCCAAGCATCCCACCGGTGGGGCCGGTGATTGGGGGTGAAGAAAGCGTCACCGCACACACCGCAGAGGAAGGAGTGAAGATACGCACAACCCCCTCTCTGTCTCCTCCAAACTTTGGGAGAGAGGTTCCTCCCCTGAAGATCGGGGGAGGTCAGGTGGGGGTTGACCCGATCTCGCAAGACTCCTCGGCGTGACGGTTGTGACCGAGCTTTTTTAAGAGTGACAACTCACAGGATCCTATTCCCGTTTCAGAATCGATAGATCCGGGCTGAGAAGTTTTGCATTCTCCGGGTCGTCCATCGTCGTGGTCGTAATAACCTTCACGCCCGTGTCGATGCGCTTCGGGACTTCCTTTCCGTCCAAATGATCGACGACCGCTTTCACCGCCTCATATCCCATTTTGAACGGATTCTGTAAAACCAGCGCGTTGATCTCCCCCTTGCGCAAGGCATCATTGAGGTCCGGCGAGGAATCGAATCCGACAAAGGCCTTTTTTCCGGCATAACCCTGCGCGCGCAAGGCCAGAAGCGCCCCGAAAGTGCTGGATTCGTTCGGGCCATAGACGCCCTCTACATCGGGGTACTTGGTCAGCAAATCTTCCGTAACGGCGCGGGACTTTTCCCGGTCGCTGTAGCCATACTGTTTGTCAACGATTTGAATGTTGGGGAATTCCTGCGTGATGGTGTCCTCAAAGCCCTTTTCCCGTTCCGTGGTGGAGGCGCTGCCGGGAGCGACGAGGATGATAATCACTCGTCCGCCGTTCGGCAGCAGGGAGGCCATGGTCCGCGCGGCTTCATGGCCGCCTTTGTAATTATCAGTGGCGACGAAACTGGCATACTTATCCGTATTGGCGCCCGAATCGAAAAGTACAAGAGGAATCCCGGCGGCATCCACCTGCTCGATAACCGGAACGAGCGCATCGGCATCCTGCGG
>JAKPRU010000198.1 GCA_029557025.1 Candidatus Omnitrophota bacterium
CTGGAGAGTACCGATACGGTACATGCATTGGAGCGTTTTCTTAATAACGACCTTCCACCGGAAATGCTTGCCAATAGTCTCAATTTGATAGTCGCTGTCCGATTGGTTCGAAAATTGTGTCCGGCGTGTAAAACCGAGGGCAAGATAAGGGCGAAGGACCTGGAGCGGCTTGGTATGTCTCCCGATGCTGTTGCCTCCGCGCGGGTGTATGTCCACACAGGTTGTGAGGAGTGCATGCGCTCCGGGTACCGTGGGCGAACCGGTGTTTTTGAGGTCTTGCCCATTTCGGGCGATCTCAAACAGGCCATTGCCGCAAACAGACCGAAAGAAGAGATTCTTCGTATAGCGGCCTCGTCAAGGCTGGGTGTGTTGAAAGCGCATGTATTGGAGAAGGTTCTTGCGGGTGTGACGGATTTCGACGCCATAGCCGGTTTCTGATTTCTTGACTGCACGGCAATCTTGACTTAGCGCGTTGCACATCGGTAGCCTTAAATCGGGTCTTGGAAGGCCCGATCTGATCCCTTCCAGGCGGATTATGAGCATAATCTCCCCTGCAATTTTGTTTTCCCGCGGATTGTCGCCCGGCAGTAAGACTTCTGTCGGTCTGGCGCAGGTCTGGGAACCGATTGCGGAGGAGATGGTAGCGGCCCAGGATCTTTACCGCGAAACGGTTTTGGCATCGCCGGAACGAAACTACATTCACGAGATACTTACCGTCAGCGGGGCCTATATTCCGGAAGAGTATCGTCTGGGAATTGTCGAGCGAATCGGGCATCATTTTCTGGGCACGGAGGGAAAGTGGATTCGGGCTGGTCTGGTGCTTCTTTCCGCCCATTCGTTTGGCGCACGCAGTCCCTCGGTTCGGAAGGTGGCCGTGGCTGTGGAACTAGTCCATCTTGCCACGCTGACTCACGATGACGTAATTGACGAAGCCGAAATGCGGCGGGGGCTTGTCTCGGTTTGTCATGGATGGGGCAATTCGATCGCCGTGCTGATGGGCGATTTTCTTTTTTCAAAAGCGTTGAAATTGGTTTTGGAGAGCCGGTCGATCGCCTCTCAAGAGGCTCTGGCAGTTGCGAGTGGCCAAATGTGTGTCGGGGAGATCAAACAACTGCGTCATGTCCATGGATTTCATACATCGGAGACGGAGTATCTGGAGACCATTGAGAACAAGACGGCTGCGTTAATGGCCGCCTGCACGCATTCCGGGGCGGAACTGGCCGGGTGTCGCCCAGGCACGGTTAAGACGTTCTCCCGAATCGGACAGGATATCGGGATGGCTTTTCAGATTGTGGATGACATCCTTGATTACACCTCCACGTTGCGCACGATGGGCAAAGAGCAGGGAGGCGATCTTCGAAACGGCAAATTGACCCTGCCCCTTATTCACCTGCTTCAACGACGCCCCGACCTGTTGGAGACGATCCGCGAAGTGGACTATTCGGGTGGATTCGTCGAGAAATTGCGCAAGCAGATGCTGGAGGAGGGATCGCTGGAGTACTCGTATGATCTTGCGCGGCGATATATCGGACGTGCCCGGGAGTCGCTGAACGATTTACGTGAATCGAGCAAGAATCCGGATGGGATTGACAGCCTTCTGATGCTGGCGGAATTGATTCTTTCTCGCGATTCGTAGCGGCCCGGGGAATCCCGCGCCCCTGACCCTCTCGCGGAGGGAGAGGGAGAAGAGGGACGCCAAGTGGGTATTCGTGCCATGCCCTCTTCAGAATGTGAGGTGATCCGCGCCGTATCGGAAGCCGCATGGCTGGCGCACTTGCATGAAGTGGGAGTTTATTCCTTTTTTCAAACTCCCGCCTGGTGTAATGCCCTGTGTCGTTTCCATCCCGCCTTTCGAAATGAGACCGTGATTTTCCAATCGGGCGACAGCCGGTTTCTGCTTCCCCTGATTTCTGTTCGAAGAGGGAGGGGGATTGCCTCGTTGGAGTCTATGCCGTGGGGGACCTATGGTGGATGGATTGCGAAACGGGTTCCAACTGAGGAGGAAGAACGCCGTTGGATTCAATCGCTTCTGAATATCACTCGACCTCAGGTTTCCATCATTTCCCGCCCCGGGTGTTCATACTCTGAAAAACCGGATCGGTTCCGCGAGATGGAAACGCATATATTGGACCTGTCTCAGGGGTTTGAGCCTATTTGGGAGCATTGCTTTGCCGCGCGGAATCGGACAAAGATCCGCAAAGCCGCGCGCTGTGGTTTGGAGGCATTCATCGACAATAGCGCGAGTGGGATGGAGGCTTACAAAAGGCTTTATCGCCTGTCCATGGAACGCTGGGCGGGCGATCTGGCATTTGATCCCGATTTCCTGGATCAGTGGATCGACGCACCGGCGGAGCAGGTTTCTTTGTGGTTGTGCAAGTTTCAAGGCGAGATTGTTGCCGGGGTGCTGCTTTTTTATTCACCGACAGAAGCGCATTATTGGAGCGGCGCATCGAACCTGGAGTTCAGCCGATTTCATGCAAACAACTTTCTGATCAGCCGTACGATTGAGGATGCAGTTCGGCGGGGATGTGGATCCTACAATTTCGGGTCCAGCGCGGGGCTGGAGGGGGTGATTCAGTTCAAGGAACAATTCGGGCCGGAACGGGTTCCGTACCGAAACTCGGTGTTTATGCACCCTCTTTGGCGGGCAGTCCGGAGTCTGAAAACGTGGCTGAGAAACTGAATCTTCGTTTGTGCTATATCGCCGATGGTCTTTCGCGGCACAACCACTACATGCTTCCCTGGTTTGCTTCGAGAGGCTGTGAGGTGCACCTTCTGACCGACCGACCGGCTGAGATGGAGGGCGTGTTTGTACATCGGATTGCGCCGGAAAGGGGTGGAGGACCGTTTCGGCATCTCCTGGCGGCGTATCAGGTGCGAAGACGGATTGCCGAGATTCAACCCGATCTGGTGCATGGTCACAACGTCACCGGCTACGGGTATTGGTCAGCCATGTCGGGATTCCACCCGCTTGTCCAAACTGCGTGGGGGGCGGATGTTTTGGTTCAGTCGAATCAAAGCCGCCCGGTTCGTGCCCTGGTGCGATGGAGCCTGTCGAAAGCAGACCTGATTACGACGGATGCCCGCGCGCTTTCCCAGGCGGTGACCGATCTGCTGGGGCGTCCGGCGCGAGTTGTGGAGATCCAGTGGGGACTGGAATTGGATCGATATCGAACGGAGCCGACGCCTGAAGTTTTAAGGCGCTTGAACCCGGAAGGCCACCTGTTGGTTCTTTCCATGCGACGGATGATCCCGTATTTCAACATTGACCGAATCATCCGGGCGTTTGCGGTTGCCCGAAAATCCGTCCCGAACAGCCGCCTGGTCTGTTTTGCCGAAGGGCCTGAGCGGTTCCGTTGTCTGAAATTGGCGGATGATCTGGGAATATCGGAGGCGGTTCTTTTTCTGGACTGGGTAGGGGAAGATGAACTGATCGACTGGCTCTCGGTTTGCGATCTGTTTGTATCGATCCCGGATGTGGACAGCACTCCGCATTCGCTTCTGATGGCGTTCGCGGCGGGATTACCTGTAATTGTCAGCGATCTGCCTGCCTATCGTGAATGGGTAAGTCCCCAGGAAAATGGAGTTCTGGTCCGACCCGATGATGAGCGATCCCTGGCGGACTTGCTGATTGAGTTGCTGAGGAATGCGAATATTCGCCGAGAATGGGGAATGCGAAATCGAAAGTTAGCCGAGCAGAAGGCAGACCGGGACCAGGAGATGAGTCGCCTGGCGGGGTTATATCGCGAGCTGACGGGGAAAGGTTGAGTCGAAGAAATTGCCTGATTCGGCGTGACCGCTTGGTTTGGAGATTCGTCAGTAGTATCGGTCTGATCGACTCGGGTGTAGAATGAGCTATTTGGACAGGAAGGGATCGAACAGTGAAAGGGATGGAAAACGTCATGAGAAGAGAGATATTTCGGTGTTCGTGGTGTATGGTGATCCTCATCGGTGTCGGCGTGCTTTCAGTGGTGTTGTCAACCGGCTGCCGGACATCAGGGCGGGGCGGAATTGCAAGTGTGCCGGCGGAGGCTGTTGAGAATTCACCTGTTATGCAGGCGCAACTTACGCTGGAACGTGCTTTGGATGCGTTCGCGACGCTCCGTGTCCATGGCGGTTGGCCGATGGCCTATTCGGAGGATCTGACCAAACGGTGGGGCGAGTACAAGGAGTGCGATGAATGGCAGATCACGGTCCAGCCCCCCGCGACTCCCTCAGTCGGCGAGGTCTATTTGCGGGCGCATCAGGCCACGGGTGAGCGGAGGTTCCTTCGTATTGCCAAAGAAGCCGCCGATATTCTGCGGGAAGGCCAGCTGGCGAACGGCGGGTGGTGGTATGAAATCCGGCTCGATGCCAAGGGACCCGCCGAATACTACTACCTAAAAGATCGGGGCAATCACGAAAAGGCCGACCTGTTCTGCACGGCCACGCTGGATGATCGCACAACGCAGGGCGCTAT
>JAKPRU010001262.1 GCA_029557025.1 Candidatus Omnitrophota bacterium
GGCGGGATCGCCACCGACCTGATGTATCATTGTCTCGCACCCCTCAATATCGCGCTCGGCCCCGACTTCCCCTGGCGGGTGGTCGGCACGGGCGGAATCTGGGTACAACACGACACCCGCGAGGTCCCCGATACGTTTTTCCTGAATGCGGACTACCCACGGGAATACTCGATCAATATCGTCTCGTCCATGGCAAACGACGTGGGGGTTGAAGACATTATCCGCTGTCAGAAAGGAACCATCTACTTCGAAAAGGGTCACTTGGTGCTTGACGGCAACGGACCATACATGGATGAATTCAAAAAAAAATACGGCCATGAGCGCGTCTGGGTGGAGCTGGAACCGCGCGCCGACCACACGACCAATTTCCTGGACTGCGTGCGAAGCCGGGAGAAACCCGACCTGGATTGCGACACGGCATTCAAAGTAATGGTGGCTATTGCAATGAGTGTGGATTCCTATCGGAAAAGCGATTTTCTCTATTACGACGACCGCTCGTTACGCGTGACCTCTCATCCGATCCGTCTGGCAAGCCAAATGCCGAGGGACACGAATCCGGTGGATTGAACTTGCAGCGAAAATCCTTGGAGTGTGGCAGTGCAGCTGCCGCGTGCCGAAAGAGGAATAGACCGTGGTGACGATGGAGCGCATTCTGCAGGTTCGAGATCGGATAGTGAGAGATTTCAATCCGGAACGGATCATCCTGTTCGGCTCCTATGCGTCGGGCAATCCATCGAAGGATTCCGATGTGGATCTCCTGGTGATTCTTCCGTTTGAGGGAAAAGAAATGCACAAATCCCTGGAGATCTTGAATACAGTCAATCCGGATTTTTCGACAGACCTCCTGGCGCGGCGCCCGGACGATACGGAAAGGCGATATCTGGAAGGCGATCCTCTGATTCGCGAGGCATTCGACAAAGGGAAGATCCTTTATGAATGAGACCGTGAGAGAGTGGATTGCAAAGGCAGTGGGGCAACTACAGGGGGTTGCCCCTACGAACCCACGTCACCTGTAGGAATAACCCCCTGTGTCTGCCCGCGATTTATGTTGTAGGGGCAGGCCCTGTGCCTGCCCGTGATGTATATCGTAGGGGCAGGCCCCTGTGCCTGCCTGGTGATGCTCCTTCAGGAATACGATCATGCCAACCTTCCGCGAACGAATTGCAGAACGCACCCGACTTACCGGCGGCTGCCTGTGTATCGGCCTGGACAGCGAACCGGACAAACTGCCGCGTGAGTTCCTCGGTCCCGGCGACTCACAAGTTGAGTTTAACCGCGCGATTATCGACGCCACAAAGGACTTGGCAGTCTGCTATAAACCGAACACCGCATTCTACGAAAGCCGGGGCGTGGAGGGATTCGCGGCCCTTGAACAGACCGCACGATACCTGCACTCGCTTGGGATCCCTGCAATCGCGGACGGCAAACGGGGAGATATCGGCAACACCGCACGGCAATACGCAAAGGCTTTTCTCGAAACAATTCCGTTCAGCGCAGTGACTGTGAATCCGTACATGGGAGAGGACACCATCGCGCCATTCCGCGATTACCCCGACGCCGGGATTTTTGTCCTGTGTTATACCTCCAATCCTTCGCGAGTCGATCTTCAGACAAAGACAGTCCGCAAAAAAGACGGAACGGCGGAGGCGATGTATCAATGGGTCGCGCGGAAAATCCACGACTGGGATACCGCGAAAAACCTGGGTGCGGTAGTCGGCGCAACCGCTCCGAAAGAGCTGCGCGACATTCGGGGCATTCTCGGTCCTGAAATACCGATCCTCTGTCCTGGAATCGGGGCACAGGGCGGTGACCTGGAGGAAACTCTTCGGTACGGGGAGGCATCACTCGATGGCAATATGCTTATTAACGTGTCCCGCTCCGTGCTGTTTGCTTCAAGAGGCAAAGATTTTGCAGAGGCCGCCCGAAATGAGGCGGCCGAAATCGTGGACCGGATGCGCACCTATTTCAACCTGTAGATGATGAATTAAGAATGAGTCCGAATTGGTCTCGGTTTGGTTTGGGAGAGGGCTGCGAACACCGGATATGGGGGTTGGTGGATTGGGCGAATAGTGCCGGTAATAACCACTCGCATCAGTAAAATCAACCCATTACAAACATTGATGACGAATTTGAGTTAGCCCCCCGTTGTGTGGCAAGGGAGGTTCTTTTATGTGGTTGTGGCGGAAGGAGGAACCTTCACCCGGTCGCTTCTCCCGGGGGAGAAGAAGCATTTTCCGCCGTAGGGGCACGATACAACGTGCCCCTACGGTACGGCGTAATGTGACGTTTCTTGGATGTTATGCGACCGGATATTTTGCCAGGATGCGGTCGAGATCGTACGCGATACGCTCTATAACACTGTCATCGATGGGAGCTTCTCCGAATCGGCCGTAGGTCAAAACATTCAGGCCCTTGCGCTTCAGATACGCCAGTCCCGAATAAGGCGCCGAGAGACCATCGAAAAGGCGAAGGGCACGCTGAATGTCTTTTTGAGCCTCCAAAGCCCCCTTGTAATCGCCTTGCACAAACCGGTCGAAAACGGCGCGGAGTATTTCCGGGTTGACATCGCATCCCTGCCCAATGACACCACACGCGCCTGACTGGATGGCAGGAAGCATGGCGGTTTCTGCCCCGGCAATCATAACCATATTGCTCCCCTCCATCGCCATCATCAGCTCCAATAGCCATTCATAATTGTTGGTGGAGAGTTTCATCCCGACGATGTTTTTCAGTTTGGAGAGGCGGGAGATCATCTGCGGGGTTGCATTGTACGGAGCGGGAAGGCCCGGCGTATTGTAAACGAAAATGGGTAAGTCGGTGGATTTGGAGACCGCTTCATAATAATTGAAGATGACGTCCTGGACTTTCATGCCGCGAGAGGGCAAAAGCGCGGCAGGGATCACCAGGACCGAGGCGGTGGCTCCACGATTGCGGGCGTATTCGGTGAGTTCCAGAGTCTGGTCGAGATACTGCACCGGGTCCGGGCGGTTCTTGCCGATAGTTTTGTAGTGCGTGAGATCGACTCCGGGGGGAACTCCCTCGCGGAAGTATTCCCCGAAGGTCCCGAACATGGCAGGCTTCTTCCCTTCGAGAGCCTCCATGGTGATGTCGATAGCCCGTTTGGTATCCGCTACGGTGTACGTATACATCTTGCCCAACCCGCACCGAACAAACAGCGTGGTGATACAGGGATGGTCACGCAGCCACACAACAAAGGTGCGAAATCCATCCCAATCAATCATTCCACCGGGGCCACAAGGGGTGAACATGGGGACAATGACACCAGTGAGATACGGAGAAACCTCCTGGCCTGTAATGGGGTGACGGAATATGCTCATAATCATGACCTTTCAGGAAAAGAAATTAAGAACATTCAGTTTAGCACTTTGGAAGCGTTCGGTCTGGAGTCGTCGGCGAAACCGATGAGACCATAAGCCGAACAGGACGAATGGATGCTGCGTAGCGCGGTTTATGACCATTCCTGTGGGGATTTGAGCCAGGCAGTCAGCAGGTCCACTGCGCCCTGAAGGTCCTTTTTATGGACGCTTTCCACGACGGTATGCACATAGCGGCACGGAACACTGATGGTAATGACCGGTCTCCCGATGCCCGTGCGCTGCATGGGTCCGGCATCCGTCCCGCCGCGCGGCAGGACTTCCATCTGAAACGGGATACTGTTGGATTCCGCTGTTTTGACAAACGAATCGACCAGCCCGCGGTGGGAGATGGAATGGCTGTCCATGATTTTGATCGCGACCCCCTCACCCATCCGCGTTATGGCGTGATCCGGCTCCACACCGGGCGTATCGCAGGCCAGAGTGACATCAATGGCAATCCCGATATCCGGGTCCAGGCCGAAACACGATGGGCCGGCTCCTCTGGTTCCAACCTCTTCTTGAACGGCTCCCACCATATACACATCAAAGACCGAGTCCGGTCCGAGGTTCTTCATCACATTCAGTCCAACCCAGACCGCGACACGGTTATCCATGGCTTTCCCGCTCACCACCTCACCGTGATCGTAGAACGGTTGAACCAGAGTAACCGGGTCCCCCACCCGAATGACCTCTTTGATTTCATCCGGTTTCATAAATACATCCACAAAGAATTCATCCACCTCATAAGTCTTCTTTTTGTCCTCCTCCTTGAGCGTATGAATAGGGCGACCGCAGGGATTCATGATTCCGATCACATCCCGTCTTCCCTGGATCAGAACTCGTCGCGCAAACAGGTTGCGTGTGTCGAATCCGCCAAGGGGAACCACGCGAATGAATCCCTTGTCATCGATGTGTTTGACATAGAAACCGATTTCATCAATATGGCAGGCCAGCATCACCTTACGGGCAGGTTCGGCGCCCCCTGCCTTTGCTTTCTTGAGGGCAATCAGATTTCCCAGGGTATCAACGGTGATTCTATCGGCATTGGATTGAAGGTTCTCTTTGGCAATCTCTCGAATCCGTTCCTCACGTCCGGCAACGCCCGATGCTTCGCATAGTTTTTTGAGTAGTTCCATTGTCGATTCTGCCTTTGTAAAAAGATGATTTGAGGATAACCGTTCGGTGTGCGCGGTGCGAGGGGAGGTAATAAGTCAGGCAGAACCAACCCCCTTTGTATCTCCCCCAGACTTCAGAAGAAAAGGTTGAGACCATACTCGCGGGTTTTAAGGCAATTTCAGAATACGCTCCCTGCACGCCAGACGCAGAAATTGGACGTCTCACATTGAGACTGTTTCATAATGAGATGAATGAAAAATGTTATTGACAATGGCCAGATATGTGATATAATATACTTAATTGCAATACATCTTAGCAATATGATTTATCAAAAGAAATGATTATTCCTTCCAAAAAGGTGTTGCTTTTCCGAATAGAAATGGCATATAATGTGCGCATGTTGATGTTCGGGATGGCGGGTTATCATCTTTCAAAGGTTGAGGTGTAAGAAGGGGCGATGTCTTCACCCGATCGAAACAAAGGCCCTGACACTCAATACTACACACGCGAGAGCCAGTCCCGGTATTCCCCCTCCGGGAAGAACCCCCAGGCAGCGGCGGTAACCGAATCGAACCGGTTTGTGTGCCGGCATTGCGGGATACCGTTTGCTGTGATTCGGAACGCGCGGAAGTTGCAGCTGCTGCGTGAGGGGATCATCAAACGGCCATTGTGCGCGCCGTGCGAGGAGCGGGATCGGGAATTGCTGACTGCCGTGAATCAGTGCCTTCGTGTGCTGGGCGGAGCATGTACCGTCGCGGAGGTAGTGGGAATCTATTCGGATGAGACACTGGCACGATCCCTGTTCAAAGACCCTTTCGTGAAAGTCCGTGCCCGATATAACGGGAAAGAGACATTAACCATTCAGGATATCGAGGGCTGGATCGAAGAAGGCGTGATTCAATTTGACGAACACGGTCAGATCAAACCGAAACCCAAGAAATTCCTGCGCGACCTGGAGTTGCGCCAGCAGGTTCGGGAAGCGCGGGAGGAGATGATCGACAAGCAGAAACCGAAAGATACGTTTCCCGATGAAGGAGGCACGGTGTTTGTGTCGCGCAGAAGCAAGAAGGGCGGGGCTTCCATCGGGGCAGAGTATTGGGAGACGCTGAAAGCCACTGAGTCGGTCAAGTAGAAATTCCGCCGGATTTTCATACCAGTTCCTTTATGCCTCAAATCCAAGCAATGCAACGGGAGGTTGCCCCTACAAATCCGCAGGGCAGGCCACCGTGCTTGTCCGTATGAAATCACAATCGAAACCGGAATAAACCGTGATCCCGATTCTCTTTCTCATACTCGTTCTCAGCCCACTGCAATTGGAGATTACTCCGCTCGACTGGCCGACAGAGGAATCCAGGCAGTTGGAGCGAGAGCTGCGCAGCCGGGGTATTCCGATCCTTCGGGTAATTGACGTGCGAACCTCGGATATCGCTCCTCTGCCGGAAATCAGGAAATACATCCGTTTACCCCTGCCGGAGGACACCCGTGTGTTGCTGGTCGATGGCTCCAGCCCGGCTTTCAATGAGCAGTTTGCGGTGCGTCTCCAGCCGGACGGGAACACTCAGAGTATCGACGGATTCACACAGGGACGCCTGATCGCCGTCCGTGTTCCCGGCTCGCTTGAGAAACGATTCAATGAGGTGTTTCGTCATGAGTTGGTTCATGCGTACCTGAATGTCGTCGCGCCGGGGAGGAATCTGCCGCCGTGGTTGGAAGAGGGACTGGCCTGCTATTTCTCCGGCAGTCCCAATCATCTGAACCATGAAACATATCGCCTTTATGAGCGCGACATGCGGTACCTGTTTGACCACTACTCAGATCGGGTTCCGTATTTCCTGGCCGATGCCCTCTCCTCCATGGATGCCAACGACGCGCTTTTTCTGCATCTCCGCATTCCTGATTCGGTCCGTTTGCATATTATGCGGCTGTCCTGGGAGAACGCCCTGTGGATTTCGATTCTTCTGGTTCCCCTGTTGGCATTTATATTCGGCAGATTTCTCAGCGAGTTGCTCTATCCATGGTATGTCGGGGCACGACGCAGATATCTTGGATATCGATATATGAAACGTCTCAGACAACTGGGGCGGAGAGTGTGTTCGGAGATTCCGCATCCTGTGGTGGAATTTCTTGCCGCTGCACAAAAAGCGGCAAGGCAAGCGGGTCTTGCAAGGCGGTCTGCCGAACGGCTGGGGCATCGTCTGCATGAGATTTCCTGTAGATTTCTTGATTGCGCGGATTCTCTTGTCACATATTTCGCCCCCCGTTTCCCCGGATTCGGCGTTTATATGAATGCGTTGGGGGAGGCGCTCCATACCATTCATGTACTTCGTTACGCCGGTTCCGGGATTTTATCCGGCCTTGCGCGAGAAAAAGCCGGTCCCGTGCTGATGGAAGAAGCGCTGGCAGGGATGGACCGGGCAATTTCGGCAATCAGCGAGATGGCGCTTGCTCGACCGTCCTTTCCACCCGACCGATGCGTTCGAAGATGGATCGGCGCCCAAGAGGACTGGAAAAGGGAACGGGAACAGCTGCGCGCGTTATGGGCCGAGACAGTGAGCGAGTTTGAGGCTTTGCGCGGAATGTGCAGAGAATTGGGAGAGTATTCGTCCGATCTGTCAATCCTACCCGAATCCTCGCCGGTCTTGGGGAGGGGCCTTTCGGAGACATCTTCGGATGTTCATCCGCTGATCGCATACGGAATGGCGGTTCGGGATGCGCTTGACCAATGGCAAGCGGGGATGCTCTCTCTGCCGGAAGCGGTGGAAACCATACGCCATGCGGAGCAGAGACGGTTTCAGGATTTCCGAACCTGGATCGAGGACCGGCATACCAGAGCGCTCTTTCGCGGCGACCAAAGGATTGCGGAGTTTGTCGAGGCGCTGGCGCAAGGGAACATGGGAGATCCGGCGCGACGATGGGCGTATCAGGACTTTGTTCCGCGTACCCGCCGAGAAGGGTATTTGCGTTGGCTTTGTCCGCCTGATGCCCTGGAGGCCGCGTCATTTGCGCTGTTTTTCTGCATTTTCGGTGGATCCTGGGTGTATCTCCGGCGCTTCTGTGCGTTCTTTCTTCAAGGTGTGGATCGTTTGCTTGGAGGATAAAAACGTACAGGGAATCTGAAAATGAGGTTGTTCACGTATGGACGAGCGGGCGGAATTATGTCATAATATGTTTAGTATACGAGTCGGGGTCCCCGATTCCTTGTGCGGCATGGTATTGGAAGGCGGTAAGGCGACGCGAAACCGGCAGCGCGTTCGTCGGTTGAGATATCGGGGAATCCGGCGGGGTTGCGTGAACCCGTCACCAACCTGCGGACGCGGCTGACTTGGATGATTGGGCATTCATCATGGCACAACCGTCCAGCTTCCTGTATCACTACCGTCATGGACTGAACCTCTTCCAGAGCGGCCACTACGAAGAGGCGCTTTCTGCTTTAAAAAATGCCCTCCTGATGGAACCTAATTTCCCGGATGCTTATGTCGCCATTGCGAAAATTCATGATGAACTGGGAAATTACGAAGACAGCATTTCTCTGTACAAAAAGCTGGAGCGGATGCTCCCGAACGACCTGGAAATCTCCAAACGTCTGGCAGCGGCCTATGAGAAATCGGGCGACAAAAAACGCGCTGTCCGGAAGATGAGACAGGTGGTTCGAAGCAATCCCCATGACACCCAGGCCCGATACCAACTCGCCCGGTGGCTGATTGCAGACCGGAGATTCCGGGCAGCGAACTCTCTTCTCCGTAAGGGAATCCGTGTCGTGGGAACCTGCGCGGAGTTTTACAATCTCCTGGGCGAAATCCGGCGTTACCAGAAAAAACTCGAGATGGCCCAGGAGTATTATGAACAATGCCTGGAAATCGATCCGGACCATTCGGCCGCGAAACGCGGGATCAGCCAGGTAATTCGAGCCATGGATGCCGGAGACGCCGCCGTCGCCTCCGATCAGGATTCCCAGGACACAGAAGCCCGGGAAGAGCTGGTTGAAGCGGCCCAGCTGTTCACGGATGGCAAATACGATGTGGCGATCGTCAAACTCCAGGCGCTCCGGGAGAAACGAGCGGTAAGACGTCAGGCGTCCATTCTGTTGGGCTTGGCTTATGTCAGAAAAAGCCTGTTCAAACGGGCACGCGATATCTTTTATGATCTGGCCAATACAATGCGCCCGGAGACTCTTGTCCTGTTCAACCTGGGGCTTACGTCCAATCGGATCGGGGAATATGAGGTTGCCATTCGCGCATTGACAGAAGCGCTGGAGGCCGACCCGGAATACTATGAGGCCCTGCTGGAATTAGGATTTGCCTACCAGCGAACCGACAATATCAAGAAAGCCAGGGAAACCTATCTGCGGGCCATTCGCCTGACCGCAAGCGATCCGCGAGCGTACGCATTGATCGCACGCCTGGAATACGATCTGAAACACAAGAAGCAGGCGGAACAGATCCTGATGCGGGGTCTCCGAATCGACTCCCGGTCCCCCGAACTGCTTTTGACCCAGGGGTATATCCTTCTGAAAGAGAAGCAGCCCCAACGAGCCGTCGGCCCACTTCAACAATGTGTGAAACTGGCCCCCAACTCCTTTGAGGCGCACAGGAACTTGGGGCATGTGTTGGAACTGCTGGGGAACACTGTCGCGGCAGCCAAGAGCTACCGTGCGGCCTATCAGCTCAATCCCAGCGATGAGGATTGCCGTCTGCGGATCGAGCGGCTGGAGAGCCTGTGAAGCCTTGTCTCAACGTTCTGCCTCACACCGGCTCCAGCAGGGTCAGGACCTCGACATGCGGGGTGTGGGGGAACATGTCGAAGGCTTTGAGGAAGAATGGGCGATAGCGACCCGCATCGGCGAATCGGGCCAGATTGTCCGCCAATGCCTTTGGATTGCAGGAAAGATACGCAATACAACATGGGGGACAGGCATCGAGAAAGGCAAATACCTGTCTGCTCAGGCCGGCGCGCGGCGGGTCCAGGATAATAACATCTTTTTCCCGCAGATCGAACGGAGGCCATTGAACAGAGGCAACATCCGATTGCATGACACGCACATTGCCGAGTCCGTTTTGACGGATGAATTGGTATGCCGTCTCGACATTAACCGGGTCTATCTCAATTCCAAGCACTTCCGCTGCCCTGTCGGATAGCGATCCCCCGATCAATCCCATGCCGCAATACAAATCCAAAACTCTTTCCTCTCCGCTGAGATTCAGCGTGTCCGCCAGAGTTTCGTAGATTGTTGCGGCCACCGTCAGATTCGGCTGCATAAAGGTCCGAGAATAAATCGGCGCTTCCAACCCCAAAAACCTTTCTGTGATGAAAGGCTGACCGAACACCAACTCCGAACGCAGCGGTGCGGCCACATCCGCCACTCCCGGCACGTAACTCCAGTATAACCCCGACAGTTCGGGGCAAGATTGAGCCAGATGTTTCGCC
>JAKPRU010000201.1 GCA_029557025.1 Candidatus Omnitrophota bacterium
AAAAAGCGACCTTGCCGCCGTATTCTCTTGCCACAAGATCTATATCCATTGCTCCAGGCTGCACCGGGTCCAGCACATCCATGCCGATATCGATCAAGTCACCAATAATCGAAAATACATTCCCGCAACTGTGGAAGATGACATCCATACCTAGTTTGTGTACCTCATCAAAGACCCGCTGGTAATAGGATTTGAACATGGACCGCCACAGTTCCGGAGCAATCAGAAGTCCTCCCTGGGAGCCCCAGTCATCAGTCATAAACACTCCGTCGGCACCTAGATCTCCCCAACGCCTTATGATTGCCCGTAGATAACATTCAAGAGCATCCAGCAAACGCCGTGACTCATTTTCATAAAGGCAGAAATCAGTCAATGCATTTTCCATACCGCGCAACGCGTGAAACCTTTCGAACAGGGCAAGATGAATAATTCCGAAGCAATATCTGTCTTCCCGGTGCGCTTCAAAAAGTCCCTTGATGGCATCCAGGCGTCCCGCCGCTTCCGGATCCGGCATACCATCCCGCAAATAGGCATCAAGCTGGGACCAGTCCTGAATCGGATAGGATACAGGCGTAGCGCCCACACCCACGCGAGTGTGCCCCCAACCAGTTCCCCATTCATCAATCCATTGAGCGTCATGCATGAGCACTTCAACCGGGTTAATGCGAGGTTGTTTGTCCGGCAACTGATACCCGACCGTTATGTCGTAAGGTATCATCGCCACAACGTCATCGGGATATTCACAGAACAGGTCCGCCAGTGCATCGCCATACCGGAGAATGACATCCATCGACAGCCGCTTGATCCTCACAGGACAGCGCTGCGCGCCTTTGCGTTGCAGGGCTTCGCGCACCCAATTCTTGGACGGGGTACAGGAAGCGATTGCCCCATTCACACGCATTTCGAAACGCTTCAAGCGTGCTTCCATTTCCTGGACGGAAAGATCTCGAAAATCATCTGCAGGTGGATAACTCATATCGCAGACGCTCCGGGATTCCGCATTTCCTTCACGCTGCAAACCCAAAATCTCGCACAGTCCGTGATTTCCGAAAAGCGCCTTTCCCGAACCGCCCCGGCAAGCCCCATTTCCGTG
>JAKPRU010000207.1 GCA_029557025.1 Candidatus Omnitrophota bacterium
AATTGCGAACAAGACTGGACACTATCTAAAGTGGAGGTATGGCCATGAATAAAAGTAGTACAGGATATCTATCCTGTTTTATGGCGGTCCTTGTTCTGCTCACCCTTTCCTGCTCCATGGATCTTGAACCGGTAAAAGCCGGAGACACTGCGGTTTCATTTACTATAGGAACGCTCTTGCCCCCGGCAAACGCGCTTACCCTCCCTGATTCAGCCGCTTCCCGCGCGGTCGCACCCGGTCTTGGGTACCTGTATATCAGGACCATCGGCGGACCAACAGGATCAAATGGTCCTTTCTACGGACCATTTTCCCTCGCTTCCGGGGATACCTTTACCACGACCAACATCCCCGCGGGAACCTATGAAGGCATCGGGATTCTGTACTCGACAGAACGGCTCGACGATCTGACCACCGTGTGGAATGATCAAACCCGGACCTTCGCGGAGCTCATGCGCCTCCCCGACAGCGAGTTCGCGCTCTTTTCCGACGGTCCCGCGGGATCAGAAGAACCCTCAACATTTGACCTCCTCATCGGCGGCCGTGCCTCCGGAGAAATGCTCAGTCCGGTAACCATAGCAGCGAATAAAAACAACCCGCTCAGTTTGACCCTTGTGCCCATCTGCGGCCCGTCCGGCATAACGATGTCCGAAATTCCGGAAAACAATGTGTACACGGAAACAGGCGACGCAGACCGGATTATCCGCAAGTTCATCGAGCTCGACGGAATAGTGCTGCCGGCGGATTACACCGGTAACCTTATCTGCACGATTGCCGCAGACGGTTCACCCTACATCGGTACTGTCGCCATGTTCGGCGAAGAAGGTGTACAAGTACCGCCAACATTCACCATAAACGACACCATCACTACCGCGCGTTCGTTAACCGTTCCCTGGACCGGTGCCAATACCTACTACCTGTACATCGAGTACCGGGCGTCCACACTCTCGCTGGCATTCAGTTCGGACATGGAACCGATCGAGGTTGAAGACGGGTATATAACCCTAAACATCGCGGCGGGAAGCGGAAGTGCCAACCATAAAGCCTTTGCGTTTATTGTATCCGCAGAGGATACCGAAAACCTCGCGGGATTCGCAGCTGTTAGCCTTGGCAGTACCGGAACCGGCTACGCGGAATTCCTTGATATTTCAACCGGTCAACCACGTTCCTTCCCGGCCGGAAACTGGCTCATCGTTGGATTTGTCGATATCAACGACTATTATGCCGGATACACCACCACCCAGTACCTATCAATGGTTGATACACTTGAATCCCATACCGGAGACGCAATCTTTACAACCGATGTTACAACAACCGGACAATCCACAAGCCTCACGGTTACTGAAAGCATGATGATATTCGATACCCCGGAATCCATCACATTGAATGTTGATGTCGGCACGACCCATGGCGGAGACAAACTGCTGGCCGGTATTTATCCGTACACCGGCGCAGGACACCCGGAAGGCACCCCGGTCGCGGTAGCCGTGCTCGATCTGGATACAAACGGCATTGGAACCGCTACTCTTGTTACGACGGGAACGACCAATATCCATTCCTTCGAACCGGGAACGTGGATCCTTACAGCCTTTATCGATTCTAACAACAATTATTCCAACATCCTGGCCGGCCAACCCCTCGCTTCGATTGTGGGCATTGAACCACATCTTGACGACTATACCTTCGAAGAAACCTTGACGACCGACGGTCTCGAGGCCATGAACTTTGGCATTTCGGCGTCCAATCTGGAAGTATGCGGAACCCATGTCTACTACCTTGCCCAGACGGCAGCCGGAACCGGAGACGGCCAGCGCATCGACAACGCCATGGCGTGTACAGACTTTTTCTTTAATGTTTTACCCGAAATCATGACAGGCGATGAAGTCCACGCGTATATAGTGGAAGACATTACCCTTACCAATCATACGATAAACTTGTCATCCTCCTACCTCACCGCTATCACGTCGGCGGATCCGTCTCAACCCCGGAGCTTCTTGCTTGACGGCGATTCCTACTTCAATGTCGGAACGGGGAGCACGGTGGTATTACAGAACATCACGCTGGAAGGAGATGGCACCGAAAGTTATAACCCCCTGGTTAGACTTGAAGGACAGCTGGTTTTGAACAAAAATGCAATACTTCAGAACAGAACCAATGGCGAGGGACCTGGAGGAATCGATATCCAGGAAGGAGGGACGCTCATCATGAACGGCCTTGCCGTCATTGAGGATTGTCATTCA
>JAKPRU010001263.1 GCA_029557025.1 Candidatus Omnitrophota bacterium
AGATGTTCGTTATCATGGGAGACCGGAACACGGATTACTAATCGGCAGAAACAGGTATGGCCGCAGAGTGTTCTTCTCGGAGAACTGGCCCGACCGCGCACGCCACTGGATTCCATCCATTGATCATCCCTACGACAAGGCAAGCGTGCAGATAACCGTAACGGCTCCGCAGAAATACAGCATTGTCTCCAACGGCCGCCTCGTAGATGCCAGGCTTCTCCCCAACGGGCGGAAGCGGACGCGGTGGGAGGAAAAGAAGGCAATTCCGACCTATTGCATCGCCCTGGGCGCAGCCGAATTTGTCATCATGCCGCAGAAGCACGCCGGTGCCGTGCCGGTGGAGTGGTATTCCTATCCGGAGGATTCCGAATTCGCAGCCCGGAAATTCCGCGCGACAGCCGGGGCGCTGGAATATTTCAGTTCGCTGATTGCGCCGTATCCCTACGAGAAACTGGCTCAGATTCAGGCAACGGTCTCCTTCTGGGGCATGGAAAATGCGGGCGCCATCTTCTACAAAGAATCCTCTATTCAGGATGCGCCGGACACGGAAGAACCTGTGCCGCACGAAATCGCGCATCAATGGTTTGGCAACTCGGTTACGCCCGGGGATTGGGATCATGTCTGGCTCAGCGAAGGATTTGCAACCTATATGGAAGCGCTGTTCGAGGAACATCGATACGGCGCACGGGTCCTGCGGCGGATCATGGCCGATTACGCACTGAGGTTGAATGAGGACGGGGATGCCCGTCTGACGCCCATTCTCGATCCGGATCAGCCGGATATCCTGAAGAAATTGAATTCTGTGAATTATCAGAAAGGCGCCTGGGTGTTGCACATGCTGCGCGGCATGATGGGAGATGCCGTTTTTTTTGAAGGAATCCGGCGCTATTACCGCATGCACGAAGAGGGAAATGCGCTCAGCGAAGACCTCCAGAAAGCACTGGAGTCGGCATATGGAGCATCCTTAAGCACCTTTTTCCGTCAGTGGCTCCACCAATCAGGCTGGCCGAATTATCGCGTTTTATGGCGATGGAACTCCGCAGCCGGTATGGTCGAATTATCGATTGAGCAGACACAGCCGGACGGGCTTTTTGACATGCCTCTGGATGTCGAATTTGTGAGCGGGAATCGGAAAGAGGTGCGCAGGCTGCACATCTTCGAGAAAGTGCACACTTTCCAAATCCCGTTGAAGGAAATTCCCCTCTCCATCGCGGTGGATCCCGATGGATGGGTCCTCAAAACTCTTTCCATTACAAAGCATTAAAGATTTGTCAATGAATCGGCGGAACGAGGAACAGCGCGGATACAGTTCTCTGTGGAAACGAGCGGATTCTCTGGTCTTCTCTGCCGAGGCCGCTTTAAGCTGAAAATCGGAGGTCCCGGCTGGGAACCGGAACCTCCCCCTGGTATAAACCTAGAGTTTCACTACATCCTGTGCCTGATAGCCTTTGGGCCCTTTGGCAACATTGAATTCTACGTGATCGCCTTCATTCAATGACTTGAAACCACTGGCCTGTATAGCGGAATGGTGCACGAAAACATCATCCCCAGAATCGCGACGGATAAATCCGTAGCCTTTTTCATTGTTAAACCACTTTACAACGCCTTGTTCTTTGCTCATTTTTCCTCTTCCAAAATTACTTTTTACTTCCATCCCCGCGTGCCCCGCGGGAACTCACTAAAGATGTCTGTTTTCGTTCCATTCGATACCCAAGGGGATTCGAAACCAAACGTGGAGACACCTCCACCTCCAGACGATCAAGACCCTTCTAATTTTAGGTTGATGCCTAACATAGGTCGGAGACGAATATACATACAAGTCGCACAAAAAGCAACATTTCCACCTTAAAATGCAAAAAAAACAGCGAACGAAAAAGCGGGGCCAAAACGGATGCTTTCAAGCGGCGATTGGCGCAATCACACCTCGAACGAACCGGGCTTCGGAACAGACTCCGGCGGCTCCTGCAAACCCTCCGGAAGGCACTGCGAACAGGGGCAGAGTTCGCGCAGGTATTCAAAGGTGTAGAGACCGCTTGCATGCCCATCGCTAAATCCGAAATTAAGGGCGTAATTTCCTACGGGCGTGACGCTCACGCGCTCGA
>JAKPRU010000227.1 GCA_029557025.1 Candidatus Omnitrophota bacterium
GCGTTAGGTATCGTCGTTGTTTTGTATTTCCTCCTCCTCGCCATTTTCGCGAAAAACGAGCAACGGCGGATATGGGCGCGCTGTGCTATTGCAATCCTTGTGTTTTCTGTGCCAACCGTTTCCTGGATGGCGCGAAACAAAAGCCGAAACGGTTACTTTGCCCTTGCCGACCCAGCTTATTCCGCGCACACCTGGTTTCACGGTAACAATCCATGGGCTACGAAAGGCTTCCCTGTCTTGGGGGACGATGCCACACCGGAGTATCGCGACTGTATCACACAGATCAGGAATAGTGTCGCCCCCGGCGATTCTGTAGGTCTGGCCAAAGCGTACAGAGAATATGTGCGGCAATATATTTTCAGGGATCCCTTTCATTGGTTTGTTGTGATGGGGGTGAAAAAGATTTGGTGTGGTTTCAAGTGCTATGGGCGGCTGGAACTCTTGCATTGGGCTCCGATAGTGCCGCTGGCGATCTTTGGATTATGGGCCTTATTCACATACGGCAGGCATACACTGATCGTTCATGTGCTGTTTCTGAACTATGTACTCAATACATATATATTTTTCGGATTTTCCCGCTATCGGGTAGCGTATCTGCCGGTGTTTGTGCTTTTGGCTACATCCGCCATGCTGTGGTTCTATGATCGTGTGGAGAGAAAACGGTTTGTTGCCGGAGCAGTTTCCTATGCCCTGCTTTTCATCTTTGCGTATTCTTTTGCGCGACCGTTGCGTATGTTATGGCTTCATTATATCCCCTGGTTACGCATGTAATCGCCATCTGTGTCAATCCTGGTCGGTCATTATCAACTTCACCGTCCGAATCTCAAAGGGCTTGATATCGACCGCGATTTTTCCGTTCCTGATCTTCAACTCTCCGATCACATTCTCCATCAGGTCGGTCTCGAAAGCGTGCTTAACCGGCAACGACGTCTCAAGAATATGCCTCCCTCGCCAGCCATGCGCCTCATAAAGGCGAGCAATAATCCCGGAATCGTCCTCTGCCTTCTTGATTGTGTCGACGATGACATTGGAGCCGCTGATGGACATCCATCCTATCCTCGGCGACAGATCCCCTTCCGAATTGATGACCTTCATAGCTCGAATCGGGACGTTGAGCTCATACGCATCCCTCACTACACCGGCGCTGAAATCTCCGGCGTGCGGGAAAACGGAATAGGTGAATGTATGCCTCTTATTCACATCCGCCGTCTTGCCCGGAACCTTCGGCGCGCGAAGCAATGTCAGCCGCATGACATTGTCCCGGATGTCGTATCCGTACTTGCAATCATTCAGCAGCGCAACCCCGTAATCTCCCTCAGAAAGATCCGCCCATTTCTGAGCAGGGACCTCAAATCGGGCAAAATCCCAGGGGGTGTTCCAGTGCGTCGGCCGCTCGATACTGCCGAATTGAATCTCGTAGCGTGCCTTCTCCGAACGGACGTTCACCGGAAAGGCTACCTTTAATAATACATCCTTCTCATTACCCCAGTCAACCGTGGTTGCGAAGTCGATTCGCGGAGAATCTGCGCGAAGGATAATATCCTGCGAAATTCGCGATCTACTAATCGTTCGTGAGATCCGCAAGGCTGCACGAACAGGTCCCCTCTCAACGACCTCGATGGTCTCGAATATGCCGTCCGTCTCCAGCGGTTTGTCGTTGTAGAAAATATCGATATCCCATGCCTCGCCGGTGCTTGCCATCTTGTCCTCAAATACAATAAACCGATTCCCCAGGGAGTCCGGGTCCAGTACATCCCGCTCG
>JAKPRU010000238.1 GCA_029557025.1 Candidatus Omnitrophota bacterium
CGGCAGGAGATGGTTCCGCGCCCGAATTCCGGTGTAAAAGTGGGACCAGGCTATACCTCACTTCTGATAGAATATATTCAAGAGCGTTGGCGTCCCTCCATTGCGGCCCGACGAGCGCCCAGTTTGAATTCCTGCATCAAACGATTGAGGATGATTCCTTACAACTCCGGTTTCTGAATCCATCCCGCTGAAGACATATCCCCGTCCCTGTCTTCTTCTGTCATACCTGACCGACTCAACTGACCTGGTAAACTTAATCCATCAACCGTCCATCCGTCAAACCAAAACGCCGGCGGCAACCGAAGAAGCCCCCATATCGCCCGCCGACGGATCGCCGCACTGATCGGAACCAATAAAATCGCGACCATCCCATTCCCTTCTTGGTGTAGTCCTTCTCAATCCAGCCTTCTTGATTCTCACAAGTTGGAATAACATCAACCGCCATACATACGGCATTTGTTCGGTTGGCCCATACTTGTCGGCCGCCAAACTGTGTTGCGAAACCTTACCGATTGGGAAACGTTCAAGAATGGATCATCCCGATTCAACTAACATGCGTTTCGTCTTCTTCGCCACCGCCGTGACCGCCATCGGCGGATTCCTGTTCGGTTACGATACGGCGGTCATCAACGGCGCGAATTCGTATATCAAGTTGCATTTGAATCTTACGCCCGCTCAGGAGGGCGCAGTAGGCGCGAGTGCGATTCTGGGTTGCATTCCCGGGGCAATGTTTGCCGGATTCCTGAGTGATCGGTTCGGGCGCAAGAAGTTGCTCTTTCTTTGCGCGTTCCTTTACGCCATATCGGGAGTGCTGTCGGCGATCCCGCGTACCTTCGGCGAGTTCCTCTCCGCCCGGTTCATCAGCGGTTTGGGAATCGGGGCATCCTCGATGATCTGCCCGGTCTATATCGCCGAGATCTCTCCCGAGAAATGGCGCGGTCGTCTTGGCTCTCTGTTCCAGTTGGGGATCGTCATCGGCATCTTCATGACCCTCTTCATAAACAAACTCATCCAGGGCTTGGGCGATGATGCCTGGAACACGGTTGCAGGATGGCGCTGGATGTTGGGCATGGAGGTACTTCCCGCGCTCGCTTTCATCGCTCTGCTCTTCACCGTTCCCGAAAGTCCCCGGTGGCTGACACAAAAAGGAAGGGAAAGCGAAGCCCGTGACATTCTGGAAAAAGTGGGCGGTGCGGAACATGCCGAAATCGAACTCTCGGCCATCCGTGCCGCCGTTTCTCAAGAGGAAGGTCGGTTTTCCGAACTGTTCACCGGCATCTACTTCAGACCCCTGCTGATCGCCGTTCTCATAATGGCCTTTTCCCAGTTCTGCGGCATCAATGCAATCATCTATTACTCGACCAAGATTTTCGAATCGGCAGGTGCGGGGAAAAACGCCGCCTTCTCCTCCACGGTATGGGTCGGATTGATTAACCTTCTGTTCACCCTGGTCGCGATTGCCCTGGTGGACAAATTGGGGCGCAGACCCCTTCTTTTGATTGGAGCGATTGTCCAAACAACCGCCTTGGGTTTGATCGGTTGGATGTTCCATACTCACCAACAGGGTATCGCCCTGCTGATTTGCGTGGTGACGTTTACCGGGGCTTTCGCGATGTCCGTGGGGCCGATTGGCTGGATTCTCTGCTCCGAGATCTTTCCGAATAAGATCCGCGGGCGCGCCATGTCCGTGGCGACTTTTACCATCTGGCTTTCATGTTATATCGTGGCGCTGACCTTCCCCATGCTCAATGACAATCCTTCGATTGGCCCGGCCCTCACCTTTTGGATCTATGGCAGTGTCAGTTTTCTATCCTTCATCTTTGTTCTTCTAATGGTCCCGGAAACCAAGGGACGCACTCTGGAAGAAATCGAAAAGTCCTGGAGAACATCTTGAAAAGAAAGCCGATTGCCCGAATGGAGACTTCAAATAACGCGGCCCTTGCAGCGCCGGTCAAAAATCAGAAAATCTTCCAACCGATCTCACCAAAGAGGATTGACTTATGCCTGCCGTTACATTCATCACAGACAAGGAACAGAAATTCGATGTCGCGGAGGGAATCACCATTCTGGACGCCGCAGAGCAATACAACATCCCGCTGCCCCATCTCTGTGGTGGAGCCGGAGCATGTGGCACATGCCATGTCTATGTTCGGAGCGGCATAGAAAATCTCTCCGAAATGACCGATGAGGAGGCCGACCGACTGGATGATGCCGAGGATGTCCGGACAAACTCCCGTCTCGGCTGTTTCTGCACCATTCATGGCGATGTCGTAGTCGAAGTGGTTCACCCGGAGTGAAAAGAAGAGCCTCCTGACTTTTGTCTGGGTCCGACCTGAATTGGGCGTCTCAGGATGGCTTGCACGAAACCGTCCAAGTCTTTAGGGTAATCAAGATTCGTGCCTGATCCCCCGCCCGATGGAGATAGTCCCGTCTTCCCAGGCGTTCGTCGAGTTGGAACACGGACCGGGCAAAATCCCACACAAAAAATCCGTTTGGAGGTCTGTGGAAATGGCACAGCTACCTGGAAAAGCAATCATCGCGCAAGGAGGCGGTCCCACTGCCGTTATCAATCAAAGCATGGTGGGAGCCGCATTGGAATGCCGCAAGTTCAGTCAAATCACCCACGTTTATGGCGCCCGCCATGGAGTACGAGGAATCGTGGAGGAGGAGTTTGTCGATCTCAGCCAGGCAACCTCTCATAATTTGGAGGAAATCGGCAAGACACCGGGCGCCGCTCTGGGTTCGACAAGAGACAAGCCGGATGAAGCCTACTGCAAAAAGATTTTCACCATTTTCAAAAAATACAATATCCGGTATTTCTTCTACATCGGTGGAAACGATTCCTCCGACACCTGCCGCATCGTCAACTCCTTCGCGGAACAAGAGAGTTACGAGATCCGTTGTGTGCATGTCCCCAAAACCATCGATAACGATCTGGTCATCACGGACCACTGTCCCGGATTCGGCTCGGCGGCCCGCTATGTGGCCCTCGCTGTTGCAGGGGCAAATCTGGACAACCAGGCCCTCCCCGGAGTCTATATCGCGGTGGTTATGGGGCGTCACGCCGGCTTTCTCACCGCCGCATCCACCGCTTTCCGACGGTTCCCGGATGACGGCCCCCATTTGGTTTATATTCCGGAACGGAAATTCAACGAGGAAGAGTTCCTTGGAAGTATTAACGCTACCATGAAAAAATACGGGCGGTGTATTGTAGCCGTTTCGGAAGGTGTCTGGAGCGAGATCGATGCAAAAGGAAACCATGTCCCGCTGATCTCAACCCTTACGGGCAGCTCGGAAAAGGATGCCCACGGCAATATCCAGTTGTCCGGTATCGGAGCATTGGGGGACCTCCTGTCGGACCTGGTCAAAAATAAACTGAAAATCAAGCGTGTCCGTGCGGATACCTTTGGTTACCCGCAGCGTTGTTTTCTGGGTTGTGTCTCTGAGATTGATTACCACGAAGCGCGTGAGGTCGGCGAAAAAGCGGTTCAGTATGCCGTCTGGCACAGTGTGGATGGCTCCGTCGTGATCCGCCGCGTGGGAGATTATGCTGTGGAATATGACATGGTGAAACTGGAGGATGTAGCCGCCAAAACCAAGGTGATGCCGGATGAGTTCATCGCACCGGAAGCAAACAATATCACGGAGGCATTCCGGCATTATGTCGCCCCCCTGGTCGGCGTTCCGCCGACCGCCGTGCGTCTGGCTGCACCGATGGTCCCCAAAATATAGGGGTCTTATTCAGGTCTTCATCGAGGGGGCTTTGGCTACGGAGACAGTCTGATAAACCAAGGCCCCCTCACCCTCCGATAGCAATGCCGTTCGGCGCGGGCTGAGGCGACGCAAAAAACTCAATAGATTAGCAAGGAGCATTCTGTGAATGTCTTAATCGTCGGCGCGTTGGGCCAGCTCGGTTCGGACTTGGTGAGAGAGTTCTCCGGGGAAAATGTAATTGCTTATGATATCGAGGAAATGGACATCACCGATGAGGCGCGGGTGCAACAGCAGATCGCGTTTACTTCCTGCGATGTGGTGATCAACACCGCCGCCTTTACCCGGGTGGATGAATGCGAACGCGAACAAATGGAGGCGTTTCGGGTAAACGCGCTCGGAGTCAAAAACCTAGCCGCCGCCTGTAAACGCTGGGACCTGCCCCTCGTCCATATCAGCACTAACTACATTTTCGGCGGGGAGAAACGAGCTCCCTATGTGGAGACCGACCCGCCCGGCCCTGTGAACGCCTACGGACTGACCAAATTGGCGGGGGAATACTATCTGCAATATACCTGGCGCAAACATTACATTGTCCGTGTGGCGGGGCTTTTCGGCCTGACACCCAGCCGGATGAAAGGCACAAACTTCGTGGAGGCCATGCTTCGTCTCGGCGAACGCGGTACACCGTTGCGGATTGTTTCTGATGAATACCTCTCGCCGACCTCCGCGCGGGATGCGGCGAGGCACATCCGCAAGTTGATCGAAACAGACCAATACGGCACATACCATCTTGTAAATCACGGAGCCTGTTCCTGGCTGGAGTTTGCGCAGGAGATATTTCGGCAATCGGGCATGAACGTTCCGATTACGCCGGTGACCGCCGCCGAGTATGGCGCTCCTGCACGCCGTCCGGCCAACTCCGCTCTCGAAAACGCCGCCCTGCAAAAACTCGGCCTGGACACCATGCCTACTTGGCAAGAGGCGCTGAATACTTATTTAACGGAGCGGAAGAAAATCCCTCGGTAAGCCTTGGAGTGCAGGAGCGCAGCAGATGCCTTATGCCTCGCGCCGGAATGACATTCAAAACGGATTGCGAAAGGTATGAAGGGTGAAAAACTCCCCTACCCCAACCCTCTCCGTAAACCGGGAGAGCGTTCTTCCCGCGCAATCCAGAATCCGCAAGCAAAAGGTTGCTTTCGGTGATTTTCAGACACCGCTCGAACTGGCGCGTGAGGTCTGCCGACTTATCAAACACATCGGGATAGAACCCCGATCCTTTATCGAACCGACATGCGGAACAGGTAACTTCCTGTTCGCGGCGGCGGAGACATTTCCCGACGCGCGGGGAATCGGCCTGGAAATCAATCCCGAATACGTGTCCCCGGCAAACAGCCGTATCGCCGCCGCAAATCTGCAAGACCGAATCGATATCCATGAAGGCAACTTCTTCATCGAAGATTGGGAGAAAAGGATACGAGACCTTCCTGCCCCCCTCCTGATTCTCGGCAATCCCCCCTGGGTGACCAACTCCCAACAGGGACAAATCGGAACCGTCAACCTGCCGAAAAAGTCCAATTTCCTGGGCCTTGCCGGATTGGAGGCCCTCACCGGCAGGAGCAATTTCGATATCTCCGAGTGGATGCTGCTCCGTCTCCTGGAGGCCGCCCAGGGAACAAAGGCAACCGTGGCGATGCTCTGCAAAACCGCCGTGGCCCGGAAAATCCTGCTGTATGTGGCAAAAAAGAATCTGTGCATTGCAAGGTCCCGCATCTACCGGATCGATGCGCTCAAACATTTCGGCGCGGCGGTTGATGCCGGGCTGTTCTTCTTCCAGACAGGCGCCGCGTCCCAGTCCGTCGATTGCGAAATCTTCTCATCGCTCACAGAAACACAACCCGCTCAATCCATCGGTATTCGCGACGAATTCCTGATTGCGGACCTGGAATCTTATGAACGTTCCGAGCATCTGATCGGCAAATCCCCGATCCCGTGGCGGTCCGGAATCAAGCATGATTGCGCAAAAATCCTTGAACTGCAAAA
>JAKPRU010000252.1 GCA_029557025.1 Candidatus Omnitrophota bacterium
ATCCGCAAAGGATTGCCGCTTGCCTGATGATCCACTCCATTTCTTCACGTTTTTTTGAAGGCCGATTAGGGTATAGGAATGCCAGAACCGATGCGCCCTGATGTCATTGTGTATGTTTGCCACAACTGCGTTCCGCCTGGAACACGTATGATGCGGCAATGGCGACTGAACGGCGCTCTGGTTCAGGTCAGGCAAATCCCGTGCAGTGGAAAGACGGACATCCAGTATTTGTTTCACGTGCTGGAAGGTGGGGGATATGGTTTTTGCGTAGTGACCTGCCCGTCGGGCGAATGTCATCTCGCCCAAGGGAACTACCGTGCCAGGATTCGCGTTCAGACCGTACAGCGCCTGCTGGGCGAGATCGGATTGGAACCGGAACGGGCGCAGGTACTGGAATCTTCCCCTCGGGAATGTCCCGAATCGTTTGAGCAAAGTATTCATGCGGTGGTGGAACGGATTTGCGGGCTTGGCCCAATGCCGTTCGGTGTCAATCCACTTCAGGAGGCAATACGGTAGGATTGCCGATGCCGGGCATGATCTCCCGACCGGTTCCCCCGGTTGAAAACCATGGCAAAAGAGAAAACCGCCTTACACAAACGGATCGAATCGGGAAAACGGATTCTTCTTGCGGAAATCTCCCCTCCAACCGGCAGTGATTCCTCCGTTGTGGTCGCTACAGCGAAACGGTACGCAGGAAAAGTCCATGCACTTGGGATCAGCGATAATCGGCACGGAGTCTGCATGTCCGCTTTTGCGGCGGCGTCATTGGTTGCGGCTCAGGGAGTCGAGCCGATTCTCCACCTTGTGACACGGGACCGGAACCGGATTGCCCTGATCGCCGATTGCCTGGGGGCAGATGCGCTGGGTATACGCAATGTTTTCTGCACCAGCGGAACCCATCAAACCCTGGGGCGATGCCGCGCGGCCAGGAATGTTTTCGATCTCGACTCGGTCCAACTAATCCGGGCGATTGCGGGATTGGCTGAGAATGGAGCCATTGTCGGAGAGGAGAGATTCGACAACGCCGGTCCGTTCTGCCTGGGTGGCGTGGCGGCTCCGTATGCCGATCCGGTGGAATTGCAGATCATGCGCCTGGTTAAGAAGGTCGATGCCGGAATCCATTTTCTGATTAGTCAGCCCGTCTTCGATCTGGAGCAATTCAAAATATGGTGGAAGGAAATTGTCTGCTTGGATCTACAGAAAAAAGTCGCCGTTCTTGCGGGCATTCGTGTGTTGGGAAATGTCGAACAGGCGAAATCTTTCGCGGCAGAACGCCCCGATCCGGTAGTTCCTGAGTCTGTTCTTCAACGTCTTGCGTCGAAATCAAGTCCGGGTGCCCAGCGGGCGGAGGGAATTGCGATCGCTCTGGAGACCATTGGCGAACTCGCCGGGTTGGATGGGGTACGCGGTTTTGAAATCGATGGCGCAGGGGATGACGAAGCCGCTCTGGAAGTCACGGCAAAATCGGCGCTTGGGGTGGACTGAACGTGCCGGCCAAATACCACATCCATACTGAACCGGCTCCCCCACGATTTCGTCCTGTCGGAAAACTCGGCATCGTGGATTGGAGGGAGGATTGCGCCGGTTGTCACAATTGCGTCAAGAAAAGTTGCGTTTACGGTTTCTACCGTAAAGAGGCCGATATCCTTCACGATGAACCGGGTTACCTTGACTACATATATCAATGTAAAGGTTGTCTAACCTGCGTCCAAAACTGTACCAAAGGGATTTTGACGCGCGTGGTTAATCCCGAATACATGCAGCTCGGCGACTCTTACTACACGCCGGATATTATTCTCACCACATGGTTTCAGGCAGAAACCGGTAAGATTCCGGTTTCAGGCTCCGGATATGGAGGGCCGTTCAGCGGTCCCGGATTTGATTCGATGTGGACGGATATGTCCGAAATTGTCCGCCCCACTCGCGATGGTATTCACGGGCGTGAGTACATCAGCACCAGTGTAGATATCGGACGAACCCTGCCTTATCTTTCCTTTCAGGACGGGCAACTGACTGCTTCGCCTCCGACGTTAATCGAAATCCCTTTCCCTGTTATTTTCGATGTTGTCCCGGAACCCTGGCAGAAGGGCACGATCTGCAATTCGGTCATCCGGGCGGCCTCGGAAATCGGCTTGATGGCAATTGTTCCCGGCGACGAAATCCCCGCGGAATCCGGGCACATCATCCCGCTTTATCGAAACGCGGAAGATACGCCGACATCCGCCGATAATTCCGCTGCGATGGTGATGTTAGCCGATTCGCCGAACGTTGTTTCTGTACAGAAATCTCTAAAAGAAAAGAATCCGGATCAAGTAGTCGCTGTTCGTGCGCCGGCGACCCCAGAATCCCACAAGCGAGCCGTTGAATTGACCCGGGAAGGTATGGAGGTGATTCAATTCGATTTCGACCCGCATGGGATGGAACATGAATCTTCGGATCCGCGACACCTTCGGGACGTAATGCGCGAGATTCACGGCGCTCTTGTCCGGGAAGGAATTCGCGATGAAGTTACGTTAATTGCATCCGGCGGCATCGCGCTCGCCGAACATGTGGCGAAGGCGATGATCTGCGGCGCGAATCTTGTAGCCGTTGATATTCCTCTCATGGTAGCCTTGGAATGCCGGTTGTGCGGCGAATGCGAACGCGGGGAAATCTGTCCGGTCGATCTTGCGCAGATCGAACCGGAGTATTCGGTTCGACGCATAGTCAACCTGATGGGAGCTTGGTACAACCAGCTGCTTGAAATGCTCGGCGCAATGGGTATTCGGGAAGTGCGCCGGTTGCGCGGTGAAACGGGTCGAAGTATGTTTTTCGAGGACTTGGAGCGAGACAACTTCGGCAGACTTTTCGGCAAACGAAAAGGCCGGATTGGAGCGTGATCGCTACGATGAATGCCACACAAGCCGCCGTTCTTTCAACACCGACGGAGAAGAGGCGACCCGCGCCAGACTATTCGGAGGTTTCCCGGACAGTGCGCCTGGCTCCACCCCGGTACCGAAATGAGATCGGCAAATACAGTGTTCATCGCGCCTCAACCTGTATCCGGTGTCGCAGATGTGTAGAGATTTGTCCGTACGGTGTCCATTCCAGCCCGGATGCGTACGGATTGATTGTTCGTCCGCAAGATTACCGATGTATCGGATTCGATTGTGCGAAAACGGACCATTACTGTATTGAGGCTTGCCCGCAGGGGGCGCTTTCGCTTCTCAGGAATCCGGCTTTCGATACCCTCGGGGACTGTCGTTGGACCGGCGATCTACTTGCGGCTACGTGGGCCATTGCGGAAACCGGCCGGGTTCCTCCGCCCCACCTGGAAAGCGAGATCGGCAATTCGGGCGGCGGATTCGACCGCCTGTATTTCCGTTACCCTGACCGCCCACCGGCGGATATCCGTCGGGAGGACATCTCGACGGAGCTGCTGCTCAACAAGCGAAAGGATACACGGCCGAAAATAAAGATTGATGTGCCCTGGTACGGCGGGGGAATGTCGTTCGGATCGACGAATATCCGCGTCCTGTTGGGCAGGTCTCGCGCGGCAAAAGCGTGGAATACCTTTACCTCTACGGGCGAAGGCGGCTATCACGAGAGACTTATTCCGTACGCCGATCATATCATTACACAAGTGGCTACAGGATTGTTCGGTGTGCGCGAGGAAACGATTCAACGTGCGCCGATCGTTGAGCTGAAATACGCGCAGGGGGCAAAACCCGGCCTCGGCGGGCATCTGCTGGGCGATAAGAACACGCCGGAGGTCGCGCGGATGCGGGAAGCGGTTGTGGGGACATCCCTGTTCTCGCCGTTCCCGTTTCACAGCGTGTACTCGATTGAGGACCACAAGAAACATCTGGACTGGATTTCGCACGTGAATCCGCGTGCTTTGCTTTCAGCCAAAGTGTCTACCCCGGCGGATATCGACATGGTAGCTGTTGGAGTGTACTGTGCCGGGGCGCATATCGTCCACATTGACGGCAGCTACGGCGGAACCGGGGCCGCGCCGAACATCGCAAAGAAGAATATAGCCATGCCGATTGAATATGCCATCAACCAGGTTCACCGGTTTCTGCTCAGCAAGGGGGTTCGGGATGAGATAAATGTGATCGCAAGCGGTGGAATTCGTACACCGGCAGATATGGCCAAAGCCATTGCATTGGGCGCGGATGGCGTAGTGATCGGGACGGCGGAGTTGGTGGGCCTCGGCTGTGTGCGCTGCGGATGCTGTGAAAGCGGCCGGGGATGCGCGCGCGGAATCTGTACCACGGACACGGAACTCCTGGAAATGGTCACAATCGATTGGTGCACACAGCGACTGGTGAATCTGTATAACGCCTGGCGCGACATGCTGATCGATATTCTGTATGGCCTGGGTCTCGATTCTGTAACCGCCTTACGCGGGCGAACGGACTTGCTCGGACATCTTGACTATGAAGAATTCGGCGAAGGGTAATCGAAGGATAATCGATGGATCAACGGGTATGGAAATATATTCAGGCTCGGTCGGATCTTCGCCCTCCGGCATCCAAATGGTTCCGAAGGTCTCCCGAAGCGGAAGGCGGCTGCGGAGTTACGGGATTGGCGTGCACCATCCCCGTAGGCGGCAAACATATCTATGAACCGTCAATCCAAATGCGGAACCGAGGCAACGGTAAGGGGGGCGGAATTGCTGCGTGTGGTCTCGCTTCCGAAGACATGGGGGTCTCCCGTGAAACACTCGAGGAAAGCTACATCCTTCAGATTGCTTTGCTCGATCCCACGGCGCGTGGCGAAGTAGAGAAGACTTTCCTGGAACCATATTTCAATGTACAGCAGGGTGGGGTCATCCCCACTGTGGATGACTATCGGGATATTGCTCTGCTCGAGATCAGGCCCCCTGACGTTGCTCGATATTTTGTCCGCGTTAAATCGGCGATTCTGGAGCGGTTCGTCGAGGAAAAGAATCTGACAGGTCTCACCGAACGGGAAAGTGAGGACGAGTTTGTTTTTCAAAATTCCAATCGGCTGAACGATCGTTTTTATTCTTCCCTGGGAGAGAAACGTGCCTTTGTTCTGTCTCATGCGCGAAATCTGTTTATTATCAAAATAGTCGGGTATGCGGAGGCGGCGGTGGAATATTACCGGATGCCGGAGCTGCGGGCGCATGTCTGGCTGGCGCATCAACGCTATCCGACTCGGGGCCGTGTCTGGCATCCGGGCGGGGCGCACCCGTTCATCGGCATGAACGAGGCGCTTGTGCATAACGGGGACTTTGCGAATTACCATTCCGTTACCGAATACCTTGCACAGCGAAACCTGTTTCCGAAATTCCTGACCGATACGGAAGTCTCGGTGCTTCTATTCGATTTGTTTCACCGTGTGTACAAGTATCCCATCGAATATATTATTGAGGCATTAGCCCCGACTACAGAACTGGATTTTGATCGCCTGCCTGCCGAGAAACGCCGCATCTATCGTCAGATCCAGGCTGCGCATATCCACGGTTCTCCGGACGGACCGTGGTTCTTCATTATTGCGCGCGTTCTGGACAAGAAAGACGGGTTTCAGCTGCTTGGAATTACCGATACAGCGATGCTCCGCCCGCAGGTGTTCGCTCTCCAGGAAGGCGAGGTCTCGATCGGCTTGATCTGTTCCGAGAAACAGGCTATTGATGCAACGCTGGCAAGCCTGGCCGGCGAAGATTCCCGATTTTGTCCGGTCGCCGATCTGTACTGGAACGCGCGGGGTGGTAGTCATACCGACGGCGGCGCCTTTCTCATGAATGTGGTTCCGAATGAAAACGGTAAAGGAGACAATGGCGGCTACGACCTTCATGTAACGAACAAGTTTGGCGAACCGGTCACCGTTCCTCCGGGGCAGGTGTCGTGCAATTTCTCCATCTCCGCCAATCCCCCGTCAGAGGAGAACCAGGATCTTTCCAGGATTCAGCAAGCCGTTCGCGCGAATTCCTCGGAAGAGTTCCTCCGATATATGCGGCATTCTGTCGCGGACATGGATTACAACCGACTTTGTTGGATAGTCGATGAAATTGGCGCACAGACGGCGGTCAGATTGCCTCTCTTGGGAATCGACATGTTGACTGCCTGCATGGACCGGAGATTCCCGACAGGACAGAAAAAGCGTAGTTCTGTTCTGATGGTATTCCGGAATGGCCTCGAAAATCTATTTCAGCGACAACCGCTTCTCGGTAATTCCCGCGAGGGTACGTGTAGAAGAATTACGTGGGACTCCCGAAGACAATTGCGCGGACCGCTGGCGGGGGAGGCCGTGCTATTGATTGACGCGCGCGGTTTCTCCGCGGAGGGGGAACTATGCGATGCAAGGCTGGCCGTCGAGGCCTATAAACTGGGTTGGCGACACCTGGTTCATTACAATACACGTGGAACCCGTTTTCATGCAGTCGGATTCGGTCCCAATACGGACGGGCTGCGTATCGATTGTTATGATAATCCAGGTGACTACTTGGCTTCCGGGATCGACGGCCTGGAGGTGTATGTTCATTGTAATGCGCAGGACCAGCTGTGCCAAATCGCCAAACGTGGCAAGGTCGTTATCTATGGGGATGTCGGCCAGACGTTTCTGTATGGCGCAAAAGGCGGAGATATCTATGTAATGGGAAATACCGCGGGCCGTCCGCTGATCAATGCGGTGGGCCGGCCCAGGGTCGTTATCAACGGAACGGCCCTGGATTTTCTGGCGGAGTCATTCATGGCGGGTAATCCTTTACAGGATGGGGGTTTTGCGGTTGTGAATGGAATTCGATTCAATGTGGACGGAAATGTGGTTCCATTGGACTTACCTTACCCCGGCAGTAATCTTCTCTCGTTAGCCTCCGGGGGCGCAATTTATATCCGAGATCCTCACCGTACGCTTGTAGATGAACAGCTGAACGGCGGTGTGTATCAAACTCTACACGGTGCGGACTGGAAATTGATCCTTCCGTATCTTCGCGAGAACGAGCGGCTGTTCGGAGTCGAGGTGGAACGCGATCTGCTCACGGTGGACGGAGTTCTGCGGAAACCGCCTGAAGTGTATCGAAAAGTAGTTCCTCTGAAGGATGGGGTTGCCGAGCAGGAACTGGAATTTGATGGAATGGGCGAATAAGAGATGAATGAGACACTGGAATGGAAAGATATCGCCTTTCTTCGCGAGGTCGAACGACGCAGCGGTACTCCGGTAAGCGCGTGTTTCCAATGCCACAAATGTTCTACCGGTTGTCCTATCGGCCCGGAAATGGATCTTCTTTCAAGCCAGGTCATGCGACTGATCCATCTCGGCGAGGAGGAGAAGGTATTGAAATGTCGCTCGATCTGGCTTTGCGCATCCTGTGAAGCCTGCACAACCCGTTGTCCGATGGGGATCGACGTTGCTACAGTGATGGATACTCTTCGAATCATCGCCGCCCAACGCAAAGTGCCTGCCCCCGGTACGCGGGGCGAGAGGTTTTACCGTTCTTTTCTTTCCAGCGTGCGCAGGCACGGGAGGGTGTTTGAGTTGGGAATGCTTACCGTGTACAAGTTCCGATCCGTTGACTTTCTTACCGACCTGGATAAAGCGCCGAAATTACTCGCAAAAGGGAAACTTTCTTTTCTACCCGCACGATCGGCTAATGTTGCGCAGGTTAAAGAGATATTTCGGAAAGCGGATGAGGAGGAAACAAATCGGTGAAATACGCTTTTTTCCCCGGTTGCAGCCTGGAATCAACAGCTTGGGAGTTTAAGAAATCCACGCTTTCCGTCTGCGCCGCCCTCGGCCTGGAGTTGCATGAGATAGCCGACTGGATCTGTTGTGGTTCCACACCGGCACATGCCAGCAATGCGTCGTTAGCCGTGGCGCTTCCCGTGTTCAGCCTGCTCAGGGCACAGCACATGGGGATGCCCGTGATGGCCGCGTGCGCCTCATGTTACTCGCGCCTTCGGACAGCCAACTATAAGATCACCCATGATCCGGAGGAATGCCTTCGTTCCGAGAGAATCACGGGCATGCCGTATGACGGTTCTGTACAGGTCCGCCACCTCTTGGATGTCTTGGCTAACGATCTGGGAACAGAGGAAATCCGAAGGAACGTCTCACATCCGCTCTGCGGTCTGAAAGTGGCCTGTTATTACGGCTGTCTCCTATCGCGGCCCCCCGAAATAGTAGCGTTCGATTATCCGGAATGCCCGACCTGTATGGAGGAACTGCTGCGCGTCGTTGGAGCCGAAGCGATTGATTGGCCTTACAAGACAGAATGTTGTGGGGGAAGTCTTTCTATTACCGATCCGGTTGTCGTCCGACGACTCGGGTACAGGTTACTTGCAATGGCGCACCGTGCGGGAGCCGAGTGCATCGCCGTCGCGTGCCCGCTCTGCCAATCCAATCTTGACCTTCGCCAGGCGGATATCAGGAAGTCGTTCGGTGAGGTCCCGGAGATTCCCATTCTTTACATTACACAATTGCTGGGCCTGGCCTTGGGGCTGTCGATGAATCAATTGGCACTGGAGGCATTGACGGTGGCTGCCGTGCCGCTGCTCACGAAATACGGGATTCTGAACACGCCGCAGGGAGTAACGCAATCATGAATCCGAACGCCCCCGTGTCAACCCCCGGAACAGCGAACGATCTGTGCGGTGCAGTATTGGTCTGTGGCGGGGGAATCGCAGGGATTCAGGCCTCCCTTGATCTCTCTGCTGCAGGATTCCGTGTCTATCTCGTAGAGGAAAGCCCGGCGGTGGGTGGCGGAATGTCCCGTCTGGATAAGACCTTTCCGACCGGGGATTGCGCTACATGCATCATCTCTCCAAAGCTTGTGGAATGTATGCGGGACATCAATATCGATGTATTTACCCTTTCGGATGTCGTGAGTATTGAAGGAGAAGCCGGGAACTTTACGGTTACAGTTCGCCAGCGGCCACGCTATGTTGATATCCACAAATGCACGGCGTGCGGTGATTGTACTACTGTCTGTCCGGTTAACCTGCCGAGTACCTTTGAAGCTGGGCTGGGAACTCGAAAGGCCATTGACCGGGTTTATGCACAGGCCGCTCCGAATGCGTACGTGATCCGCAAGAACGGTCGAGGAATGTGTAGCACAGGGTGTCCCATCGACTCCAGTGTTCAAGCGTATGTGGCTCTGATCGCGGCGGGCAGATTTAAGGAGGCAGCGGATGTGATTCGTCGGGATAATCCTCTACCTTCCATTTGTGGTCGCGTCTGTCTTCATCCCTGTGAGTCTCTCTGCAATCGGCGCGAGATTGATGAGCCGATTAATATACGCGGACTGAAACGATTCGCAATGGATCTGTTCCCCGAATCGGGGAAGGCGAACCGGATTGAGCCGAGCGGGAAATCCGTAGCGATTATCGGTTCCGGACCGGCGGGCCTGTCTGCCGCCCATTCGCTCGCGCTTGCGGGGCATCGGTGTGTTGTCTACGAGGCATTGCGGGTCCTCGGCGGTATGCTGGCCGTCGGTATTCCCGATTACCGACTACCTCCCGATATTCTGGAAAGGGATCTTACCTCGATACGAAATCTCGGAGTAACATTCAAACCGGGAACTTCTGTCGGGAAGGATATTTCCAGAGAGCAGATAGAGAAAGAATTCGATGCGGTGTTTATCGCGACCGGCGCCCATGAAAGCCGGAAATTAGGCATCCCCGGTGAGCAGTGTGCCGGAGTCGTTTATGGAGTAGAGTTTCTGAGGCAATTCTCATTGGATCAAGGAGCGGAGGTAGGAAAACGTGTAATGGTTGTCGGTGGAGGGAATACGGCGTTCGATGCCGCAAGAGTAGCCAGGCGCATGGGCGCTGAAACAGTTACGATATTGATTCGATGCCGCGATGAAATGATTGCCGCGCCGGAGGAAATTGCGGGCGCACTTGCAGAGAACATCGAAATCATGC
>JAKPRU010000280.1 GCA_029557025.1 Candidatus Omnitrophota bacterium
TCGGATTGATGTGGACTGGGAAAAAGCGGGCGCTCTCGGACTACCCCTCGCCTCCATCCACAATACGATTTCATCGGCTTTCGGCAGCTCGTATGTCAACGACTTTATTCAAGCCGGGCGCGTGAAGCGGGTCTATGTTCAAGCCGATACCCCTTACCGTATGCTGCCCAAAGACCTGGAAAACCTGTATGTCCGTAACATGGCCGGGAAAATGACCCCATTCTCGTCTTTCGCCACCACTCGCTGGGTAATCGGCTCCCCCAAACTGGAGCGATACAACGGTTTTCCATCCATGAATATCTGGGGCGAACCGACACAGGGGAGAAGTTCCGGTGAGGCCATGCAAGCTATGGAAGAGATTGTTGCCAAACTTCCGCAGGGAATCGGATTTGACTGGACCGGGCTTTCCTACCAGGAGCGGATAGCGACAGCCCAGGGACCGATTCTCTACGCTTTCTCTATTCTGGTAATCTTTCTCTGCGTGGCGGCCCTATACGAAAGCTGGACCATCCCCTTTGTGAACCTTCTGATGCTTCCGCTGGGTGTGCTGGGCGCTCTGGTGGCTACGTTCCTGCGGGACCTGCACAACGATGTCTATTTCCAGATCGGATTCCTTACAACAATGGGGCTTTCGACCAAGAACGCCATTTTGATCATTCAGTTCATTAAAGAGCAGATGCGGCACGGACTCGGACTGGTTGAGGCCACCCTTGCGGCGGTACGAATCCGGTTCCGTCCCGTCATGATGACCTCGCTGGCATTCTTCTTCGGTACTCTGCCGCTGGCTGTTGCCACCGGAGCCGGCGCGGGAGCCATGACGGCGATCGGAACGGCCGTGACCGGTGGAATGGTTTCGGCTACATTTATCGACCTGATCTTTATCCCGATGTTCTTTGTCCTGGTCTCTCGCTTCTTCGGCAGGAAACAGAGAGCGGTTGACGTTCAGGATTCCGTGAACGTCGCATAACCGCTTCCGCCTGAAGTATTCGTTTCCATTTGCTTGATCTCCGTCGCGGCGCGCGATTTTTCCCATTCGATTGTCGCCGCGACGGATGCCGCAGATGTCGAGTGACCTGCGGGATGATCGACAAAGCCACGGCATGTATGGGAATTTCGCTTGAGATTTCGTCCCCGTTGGCTGCGCCCGCTTCTGCGCACATCTCATCCTTTCAACGTGAAAGGGTTACCGCCTGTCTCCCCAAAAATCACTCTTTCCCTTACCCCGCATTTCTCACAAGCCTCAGCCCGCCTGCATCCGATGTGATCGTTCCCCCATCAAATGAGGCCACCACTTCCCGCTTCTCCAACGGTTGAAAATCCAATAACGTTCCTGTACACTCTGTTTTCATAAGGTCACCTGCTTGGCATACGATAAGTTCTTATCACAACTCTATTTATGCCATAAAAGGTGACCTTTAAAAATGGCTACCGTGAGAAATCCGGGCTACGTTCTTTAATTTTTAATTCTTATCTCTCCATTACCGCTTCCACATCCCGGTGAAAACACCACTTCCACAGTTCTCTCAACGCCGGACGTTTCCCCGTCATCAAAATCCCCACCCGGAAAATGCGCGCGGCAGCAAGAATACCCAACACCGCAAAAACTACAGTAGTCAACGCAATCGACAGGGTTTCCCACCACGGAATAGGCGCGGCAATCAGACGCATCGACATCACCGCCGGAGTGAAAAACGGAACATAGCTTGCCAGTCTGACAACCCACCAATTCGGCTGAGTAATGAACACAAAGTTAAACATCATCGGAATAATGATCGGCAGCGTGAGAATCCCCTGTAATTGATGCGATTCCGTCTCATCCCCGACAATCGCGCCGACCGCCGCGAACACGGAGGCGAAGAAGAGATATCCCGTTGTCAGAAAAACCAGGAACTGCAAGAAGTACATCGGCGGAATGAATCCGGAGATATCAACCTGTTTGCTCTGCAAAGCGATGGCTCCGATGCCGACCCAGCAGGCAAACTGAATCAGCCCCACAACATAAAATCCCAAGACCTTCCCGGCCAGCAGTTCCGTGGGGGACAGTGACGAGAGAAGAATCTCCACAACCCTGGATGTCTTTTCTTCGACCACGCCACGTAACAGGCGCTGGCTGGTCGTGAGAGTAAGAAAGAACATCATCATCAGGCAGACCATGGCAGGGGCAAACAGTGTATTAAAATCCTTCTTCCGTTTCGGCGTATCCGCTCCTTCCGCAGCAGGAGCCTCGGCCACTTCAAATTCATTCCATTCAATACCGCGTGTCAGATAGCCGATTCGGGACGGGTCCAGGCCCTCTTTTTTCAGGCGCTCCTGGCGGACGGCATCCTGCAATCCTCGTCGAAGGTCGAAAGAGAATACCATGTCGAAACCCCGCATCGTGTGCAGC
>JAKPRU010000285.1 GCA_029557025.1 Candidatus Omnitrophota bacterium
GAAGATCAAATTGCTAAACAGGCGCTCGAGTATGAGGGGCACAACGCCAAGGTGTTGATTTATGTTCAAAAGCCGGAACTTGCTCAGAGCATTGAGAAGAAATTAACCGAAAAACTCAAAACCAATGCAATCCAGCGCGTGGCGCTGCTGACAGGCACTCTCCGGGGACACGAGCGGGATGAACTGGTCAAGAAAGAGATTTACCAGGCGTTTTTGAAAACGGAAACGAAACCGGACCAGACCGTGTACCTGGTCAGCACCTCGGCGGGGGAAGTGGGCGTCGATTGGGACGCGGATCACCTGGTTTGCGATTTGATGCCGTTGGATTCGATGATTCAACGGCTGGGGCGCGTCAACCGGCGGGGAGGGAAAGAATCGTTCATCGACTGCGTGGTTGACCTGGGAAAAGAGAAAAAAGGCGGAAATAAGGACTTTGAAGCCGCCCGGCAGGAAACGGTCAAAATCCTGGAGAATTTACCCAAGTGCGGGGCGGATGGTTATGACGCCAGCCCCCAGGCGCTTACCCAACTGCTGGAAAGTCTCAGCGAGGACGAGCGGCGGCAAGCGTTTTCCCCCCAACCGGATACGGCGCCCGTCACGGACATTCTGCTCGACGCCTGGTCGCTGACCAGCGTCAACCAATCGCTTCCCGGTCGCCCCGAGGTGGCCGAGTTTCTGCATGGGCTCATTCCTGCGTACGATCGGCTGGAAACCTATGTCGCCTGGCGGGATGAAGTGCGCCTTCTTCACTCGGAGGCCATCAATGAGGAAGCCTTGAGCGAGTGGTTCCAGCGATGCCGCCTCGAGACGCGGGAACGGCTGCGGGACCGGCCGGAGAGAGTTTTCAAACAGCTGGAAATTTTGTCGGCGAACTCCCTGAACGGATCCATCCCCGTGATCTTATTAAATAACCGGGGTGAATTCGAGCGGAGGCTCTCTCTGACCAAATTGGTGGAGGAAGCGAAAACCGACCGCCAAAAAAGTTTTTTGTACTACCGCACGGTGATCTTACCCGCTGACGCCGGCGGCTTGACTGAGCATGGGATGCTGGATGCCAAGGCCAAGATTGCGAAAATAGACGTGGCGGAAGCAGGGGGAGATCGTACTCGCGTCATTCTCATGCGCCGGGGCAACGAATACCGGCATACGTCCCTGCGTTCAGGGAAATCTCAAGAGATTTCCGAGGAGACCGGCACCCCGGAAAGTGAAACCGATTCCCAAGAATGGTGCGTGTGTGATTCCTATCGCGAAGCCGCGGCCATGGCGGCCAAAGACTGCGGCATGACTGTTTCTTACATTCTCCCGCTCCAGGAAGCGGCCGAGGAGGAAGAAGAAACCACCGCAAGCTACCTGGTGCTACTCGAAACACGGGACCGGGCCGTGATCGATCAATCCGAGCGGATGGGGATGGCCAATCCTCCAACCGTGGAGGAACACAACCGCCACGTGATGGAGCAAATCGGGAAGATCACGCGGGCGTTGGGCTTGCCGGACAATTTACATGACGCACTGCGTACCGCGGCGGATTATCATGACCGGGGGAAAGCCTGGCCGGTCTGGCAACGGGCCATCCATAACGTAAATGGAGTTCCGCTGGCCAAATCCGGAAGCCAGGGGATGAACTCCCGCTGGCTGGGCGGCTTCCGCCATGAGTTTGCCTCGCTGGTGGAAGCCGGGGAAGATAACCAAATCCTCAGCCACGCCGACAGGGATTTGATCCTGCACGTGATCGCCGCCCATCACGGCCGCGCCCGCCCGCACTTCGACGCGGACGCGTTCGATCCCAGCCATCACGCCACACTCGCCAATGAAGACATTGCCTACCAGGCCATGCGCCGTTTCGCCCGGCTGCAACAGCAGTACGGCCGCTGGGGCTTGGCCTGGCTGGAAGCCCTGCTGCGCTGCGCGGACATCGCCGCCTCGAAGGAGGAAGCCGAAGGCCGCTATACCGCCAAGGAAGGAGTGCGTTGCGATGAGCAAACTGGAAGGAGGGAGTTGAGATGAGCAACGATACACCGCGTATTGCCGTGAACGTGGATGTCACCAACCCCGGGCAATTCTTCGCCTGCTGCGGGCTGCTGGAATTGGCTTCAAGAATTGATCCATATACCGTGGCGCATTTCGAAAATGGTCAATTTGTCATGAGCGCGGATATACGTTCAATCTTGGAACAGTTCTTCCGTTGCGATGTGGAGGTTGATACCTCGGTCAGTTCTTCGCCGGACGAGGATGAAGACGATGGTGAGGATGAATCAAAGATAGATGAGCTGAATCCCCACCGTGGCCGCACATACCCGATGACGCTTGGCGCGCCATTTCATCTCCGGCTGGATTGGTGGAAGGAGAAAGCGGCACAGAAACAAAAGTTAAAAACATGGACCGCTGGACAACGAGTTACTGATTTGCTGGTTGGCTTTCATCATGGGAACAATAAAAAGGCCAAGTACACTCCCCCCATGCGGAAATTGTTCGAAGACGTGGTAAAAAATTATCCAGATGATTGGCTTCGGAAAACTGGCCCCATAAACAACCCGAGTTCGTTTTCATACGACAGCCGGTTATCGCGAAATAACGCGTTGGATTTGGGGCATGTCACTATCAACACCATGGCATTCTCACCCGCTGTTGATGTTTTGACATTGATTGGGCTACAACGTTTCCGACCAAAGATGATAACGGTCTGGGTCCGCAATCAATATTGCACATGGAGCAAACCGTTACCTGTCCAGGTTGCCGCCGTGGCGGCTCAAGGGGTAATCCCGTATCTAATCGGCACATGTTTTGAATTTCCCATAAAACCGCGCGATGCCCAAGGGCGCTACAAGCTCTTCGGTCACGCGCAATCCATAAGGAGGCATCATGACTGATCCCGTACAAAAGTATGACTACTTGCTGAAGGATGATGGACCGGCGGCTATTGTACTTAAACAGCCATTGCTGTCAGTCGAAGGGTCTGATGTACCCATTTTTCCACCAACCTATGCTGCTCCCAAAGGCGATCCCAACTCAAAACCTAGATACAACATCGACGGCAAGGAAGGAAATTCATTGACTTGCGTCATCGACTCGATTGGTTCACAGGCGAACCGGGTCGAACCGATATTCAAGAATGACAAGTATAAGCATCTCGTACCTCAGATTGTGATCACACATGGAGGCGGATCAACGAACTTGTTGGATATCGGTCATCGGGTTGCGGATGCCATGATCCGCTTCTCGGAACTCATCGTTGAAATTCACAACGCTTTCATATCCCATCGGGACGGGGATCCAATTCCGATGGCGAAACTGGCTCCGACGTCATTGGTATTCGGCGCTTGGGATTCCCGGGGAACCTTGCATAAAATCATGCGTTTAATCAATTTACGCATTGATGCCACGAATGTCGAAGAATTTACACGTTCCGCGCAGTATATTCCCGCTACAGATTATGTTGGAAATGGATTGATCGAGGAAGTTGATGAAAGCACCGGTAGTGATCTTGGATTCGCAGCGGTACCGGCAGGTGGACAACTCGGTGGTGTGCGGGTGCATGGACAAATCATCCGCAGTGGCAGTCTGAATCTTACGACAATACAATCATTGTATGGCAACCATCAGTTTCCCGATCTACAACGATATATCCTTGGATTAGCCCTCGTATCAATTACAGCCTTCGAGAACACGGCTTTTTCCCTCCGGCAG
>JAKPRU010000292.1 GCA_029557025.1 Candidatus Omnitrophota bacterium
CGCCTCCGTGCTGTGTTCAGCATGGTCTCCGAATAATCCAATCCGATGACATGCCCAATCCCCGCATCGATCAGCCACGATGTATGTCGCCCGGTTCCGCAGCACAGGTCCAAAGCTCGATCTTGCGGCTGGAGTCCCACCCAATCAATCGCGGCGCGGGATTCCCCCTCGGCATTCTGCCTATTCCGATGCGGATAAACCTGGAGATACTCTTCGTTGAACCATTCGGCCCACCAGTCAGGAGCAAGGGGGGCAAGAAACTCCGGTAGATCATGTAAACACTGAAATACGGCAATTGTCGTGTGATGATCAAAGGCCCCAGCAGGTGTTTCTCCGGTCAAGACGGCGACAAACGAAATCCCGGCGCGTGCAGCGGTCTCCGCATCCGTTACGCTGTCGCCTACATAAAGCGCCCGGCTTTTCCGTACCTGCAGTTTCTCTACCGCTTTCAACAGGCCCTGCGGGTCCGGCTTATGACTGGAAACATCCTCCCCGCCGATAATGACATCGAAATAATGCAGCAAATGCGCGCGCTCCAGAATCCATTCGATTCGATAACGATATTTTGTCGAGACAATTCCCAACCGGTAACCGCGACTTTTCAACGCTTCCAATGTTTCCGGTACATCCTCGTAGATAACAGTCATGTCCGCCATAATCTGATCGGCACGGGAAACAAACAGGTTTGTGAATTCCCCGGTTCGAGCGCGGTACTCCTCACCCTGTAGAACGGCTAACGCATCCGACAGCGACAGACCGATGGTCCGGCATATTCCCGCCGATGACACAGGCGGTAGCCCCATGCGGTTGAATGCGTAATTCATAGATTCGACAATCCCTTTGGAAGAGTCCGCCAGGGTGTAATCGAAATCGAAGAGAATGGCTTCATATTGGTTTCTTGTTTGATTCACGAAGATTTTCCTGTGTAGAAGATATGGGTGTAGTTGTCTCCCTCATCCCGCCCCTCTCCGGGGGAAAGAGAAGCCTGCTCCCCTCGTGCACGGAAGGGTGAAGGTGGGGCATGTCATTTTGCAGCGATCGCCAATCCCTCCGGTAGGTGTTCCGTACGGCTTTCATAGAGATCGTCGTAGACGTTCCGCAGGCGCGGGTCGGGGTCCACTTCCTCGACCGGGAATGGGATCGCCTCCAGCGCCTCCGTGACCGAATGATATATCCCGGCTCCAATCCCCGCCGCAATGGCTGCACCAAGCACTGTCGCTTCCTCAAAGCAGGCTATTTCGACTGTCCGGCCCGTTACATCGGCTTTCATTCTGTTCCAGAACGAATTCTTCTGCCCGCCGCCGATAACACGGAACTTGCGTGCGGAAACGCCGGTCTCTTTTTCAATCGCATCCAACTGGCGGCGCAACTGAAAACACAGCGCCTCCCACGCCGCGCGAGCGATATGCGACCGATCGGTAGTTGTACATAGTCCGGTCACGGCGCCCAGAGACCCATACGCGAAATATGGACCCATCCCGCCCACCCAGCACGGGAACAGGGACACTCCCTCACTCCCGGGCATTACTTTTGCCGCATCCGAGATCATGGCCTGATACAGCGTTTCGGCATCGGTTATGTCACGATACAACTGCCGGCCGAGCCACTCAATAATTCCACCGGCGATCATCAGCCCCTGCAGGATCCACTGTCCCGGCAAAGCGTGGCATTCGTAATCCAGCCCGGCACGGTACATGCCGGGTGTCGGGTTACATTCATTTACTACCGCTGCAATAATTTCCCAGGTTCCTGTAATATCGATAAACGTGTACGGATCGCTTACACCGGCTCCCAGCACCCCCAGCTCGCAATCGTGTCCGCCGGTGACTACAGGAATTCCGACCGGCAGGCCGGTGCTTTCGGAGCATTCTTTTGTCACATTACCGATCACGGTACCGGATTCGCGAATCGGGCAAAGGCGGTCCGGCGGCATTCCGGAAAGCTCCAGAAGCCGCTCAGACCAAGTGCGGTTGCGGATATCCAGCGCCATGGTGGTAGAAGCGATTGTCGCATCCGTAGCGCATTCGCGCGACAGACGATACGCAATGAAGTCCTGAACCTGTAGCCAACGATACGCCTGATCGAGAGCCTCGGGGGCGTATTCACGCAGCCACATCCAGCGATGAATCGCATTGATCGGATACGGATGATACCCGGTGATATCAAACAGTTCCTCGGCGGCTATCTGTTGCAACAGCCGGTCGCGCTGTGGAACAGTACGTGAGCAATGCCAGCTGATAATCGGGTACAACGCCTTGCCGTTCCGGCCGATGGGAAGGCCGTCCGTGCCGAATCCCGTCACCGCAACCGCTGCCGGCCTGCCGCGCTCGATCTCCCCCATACATTCCTTCAGGCAGGAACAAACCTTGCTCCACATTTCATCCGCATCCCAGATCCACCAACCGCTCTCGCCGCCCGGTTGGGGCCGAGCGCCATTGGGACGTTGTGCCTTGGCCGCAATCGTTCCGTCTGTGCGGAAAAAACCTGCCTTGATACCTGTCGCGCCAATATCGACTCCGACCAACAAAGGTTCTTCGTTCATCGCTCTCACTCCATCTCGAGAACATCTATTCTAATCAACGACGTCCGGGCATAATCGTCTAGTCTCTTCGCGCCGCCTTTCGAGGTATGCACAAGGCACACATCGCTACTTGATCTCCAATTCCATGTCTTCCAGGACTTTCACATCCGCGTATTCCTCGTCGTGATTGGAATAAACGCAATCCAAAACGACCGGTACGTCCGGCAGGACAGTGAGAATGTTGCGTAGCGATTCCACCGATGCATGTCCTGCCACACGTTCGTGTACACTCCACAGTTTGCCACCGATGTCAACTCCAGGCATGGCAACGAGCCAAAGCCCAATATGATCCTTTACCTCGTTCAGTGAATCCCGCGCAGATGATTCTCCAGCGAATACAGCCGCGGTACATACGGCTATTCGAAGATTTGGAGCGCCCACAGTCTCAATGTATTGCCGAGCTTCCTCTATGGAATAAGGCGGCTTATTGGGCGAGACCCGGAGATAAACAGTAATTCCCTTTTCACCGGATAGTCGACAGATCTCGCGCAGGCTATTCTCAAAGTCTTCTCGAGTCTGCTCCTGCGTATAGTTGGTCTCCGGCGAACGATGCAGCGACATAACCAGATCATGTGACCCCAGCAATGCTATCTTTTCAATCACATCACGGACCGCCGCCATGCCGGCCGCATACTCATCGGGCATGTTCTCCACGAGACGAAGGTCTGGATACAAATTCAGACCGGACGACAGATCGACTACCACCCGGAGACTCTGACGATCAATCCAACCGGATTCTTCTTCAATTGTCTTTCGCTCGCGATTTCGCAGATACCGCCAATCGACCATAACGCCGTCCCAGTGTTGGAAGAATGTCGGACGGCGCAACACCGCTTCCTTAATTGATGTAATGTCTCTAAGAGGCAGTATACATCCTGTTGGAGAATGCTGTAATGTCTTGTCGGAAATAACCTCGACATTTGTCTCCCTGGTGCGGACTCGGAAGATGCGGACATCGCCCCCGGCGATGTCCGCTCCGTCGCTTGTTCCGATCGCCGAGCCGTTAACCAATTCCGGCAGGTAACCGATCGCGTCCCTTTCCGACCGGTCAAGAGGAGTCTCCTCGAGTGCAACAATCTCCCCGCAGTGAGAAACGATTTCACAACGTTTTTGCTGATAAGAATTATTGAACACACCGAGCAGGTAATCGCCTTCCCCCTTCCGGC